>CACZQE010000029.1 GCA_902783205.1 uncultured Lachnospiraceae bacterium
AGGGCAAGGCTCTTTTCTCCATATAAGTAGGATTTGGGGTTTACGATCAGGAAGGGACTTCTTGCTTTTGCCATCGTATGCACTCCTTTCAGGCATCTTTATAATGATTACATATGTGCTTTTCAGTTATTAATGTTCTTTATGGTCATATAATAATACCTGCTGGCATAAATGTCAAGTATTATTTTTAATTTTACTTAATTTTTTTATTAGTAAGCACATTTGTAATTATATTTTCTGTAAAAAGGCCGCAAAAAAGGCTGCCGCTTATACAATAAACGGCAGCCTTCTGTCTGTTATGACTAAAAGTGTCTGTATATTTTATTTCCTGCTCATTCCCGCATGGCGGATACCACAGTATTCTGCAATATCGCGGTCGATCGTTACCAGGTCATCCATATTCAGGTCATGCACACTTCTGTGTCCCGTGATTCTGGCAAACATTCGAAGCTCTTCCGTGGAAACATTGAGGAAGTTGCCCACCCGCTTTGCGGAAGCTTCCATATGGAGCCGCTTCCGAAGTTCCGGATCCTGGGTTGCGATTCCCACCGGGCAGTTTCCGCTTCCGCAGATCCTGTACTGCTGACATGCGGCGGCGATCATGGCAGCGCTGGCAATAGCAACTGCATCAGCGCCCATGGCCAGTGCCTTGGCAAAGTCGGAAGAAACCCTCAGCCCGCCTGTGATTACCAGGGAGATGTCGGACCCGACAGAATCGAGATACTTCCTGGCCCTTGAAAGGGCAAAGACGGTCGGCACCGTAGTGGATTCACGAAGAAGGAGGGGACTGGATCCCGTCGCGCCGCCCCGCCCGTCAATGGTAATAAAATCAGGCTCTGCGTAAACCACATGTTCCAGATCATCCTCGATCCGCCCTGCCGCGATCTTGATGCCGATGGGCCTTCCCTTGGACCTGACGCGGAGCATGGTAACCATATCCTTTAAATCCTCTTTTGAGTTGATCTCGGGGAACTTGCTGGGACTCTGTATGTCCTGCCCTTCTTCCTTACCGCGTATCTTTGCGATCTCGGCCGTAACCTTCTCTCCGGGCAGATGACCGCCCATGCCGGGCTTTGTTCCCTGGCCGATCTTGATCTCGATGGCATCCGCAGCCTGCAGATTGGCATCTGTGACACTGTATTTATTAGGAATATACTCAAAAATGTATTTGTAGGCCGCCTCTCTTTCCTCGGGAAGAATCCCGCCTTCCCCGCTGCAGATAGCCGTGTGAGCCATGGCTGCTCCCATGGACAGAGCTGTCTTGATCTCCTTGGACAGAGCGCCGAAGGACATATGGGAAATGTAGACCGGACTCTGCAGGACCATGGGTTTCTTGGCCTTCTTGCCCAGCACTGTCACCGTATCCACGGGATCCCCGTCATTCAGAGGCGGCGGATTCAGCTGTGCTCCGAGGAAATATACATCATCCCAGTCAGGCATGGGCATGAGAGTGCCCATAGCCGCATGGATGGAATGGCCTGTGACAGCCATCTCATGAATCTCGCTCATGTAACGGCAGTTCGGATCCTCCCTGGTAAAAGCAGGATCATAGGCCAGATCTCCCTGGTACTCCTTTTTCGGCACCGGATCAGCTTTCTTTTCGCTCTCCTGACCGGCAACCGGCACAAACTTTGAAATGGGCTGCTTACATACCGGACAGCTGTCCAGTGAACTTAAGGGAGCCCCCTCCTTTTCTTCATCATAAATATAACCGCATATACTGCAGGAATAAACTGCCATATTTATAGCCCTCCTCGCTGTTAAAAGATGATAGTCCCCTTTAAACTCTTAAATACAGATTACCACAAAAGTGTAGAAAAAGTCAGCAATATCGTCATTTTCCTTTTGGAAATATCCATATAGAATCTTTTGCTCTTCAGGGGACTTTTTGATATAATGTCATTGTTGCGTACAGACGCATTTGGAGGAATTAATTATGAAGAAAGAATATGATGTGATTATCATCGGATGTGGAGAAGCAGGCATCTATGCCGGATATGAGCTGAGCCTGAAAGCTCCGCAGCTTAAGATAGCAGTATTTGAAAAGGGCGCTGATATAGAGCACCGCAGCTGTCCCATCGTGGCGGGAAAGGTCGACCACTGTATCAACTGCCCCGTATGTGATACCATGTGCGGTTTCGGAGGGGCCGGGGCTTTCTCGGACGGAAAGTTTAACTTTACGACGGAATTCGGAGGCTGGCTGACTGATTACATGGACAGCAGGAAGGTCATGGAACTGATCCACTATGTTGATGATGTCAACGTAGCCCACGGTGCCACCAGAGAATTCTTCTCCACAGAGACACCCGAAGCCGTAGCTCTTGCCAAGAAAGCTCTGGAGGTTGATCTTCATCTCCTGCAGGCCCAATGCAAGCATCTTGGCACTGAGCGCAATCTCATGATTCTGACCAATATTTACCAGACTCTGAAAAATAAGATCGATTTCTATTTCCGTACCGGAATCTCTTCTTTCGCTTCCTGTGACGGGGGGTATGAAGTAGTTACGGAGAGCGGAGACTCTTACCGGTCCTCCTTCCTGATCGCCGCCCCCGGACGCAGCGGAGCAGAATGGTTTGCCTCCCAGTGCAGCAATCTTGGGCTCCGCCTGATCAACAATCAGGTGGATATCGGCGTGCGGGTGGAACTTCCCGCCAGGGTATTCGAACACATAACGGATGTGGTCTACGAATCCAAGCTTGTCTATCGTACCAAGCAGTACGGGGACAGCATCCGGACTTTCTGCATGAATCCCTACGGCCATGTCGTGGCGGAAAATGTGGAAGGGATCAATACCGTAAACGGCCACTCCTACTCGGATCCATCCATGAGAAGTGAGAATACCAACTTTGCCCTGCTGGTATCAAACCATTTTACAGAGCCATTCGATCAGCCTCATCGCTATGGAAAGCATATCGCTTCCCTTTCAAATATGCTGGCCGGCGGAGTCCTGGTCCAGCGTTTCGGCGATCTGGTCAAAGGTGTCCGGACCAACAGACACAGGCTGGGGCAGTCTTTTGTCCGTCCCACCCTGAAAGCCGCTGTTCCCGGCGACCTGTCCCTGGCCCTGCCCAAGCGGCAGCTGGATGATATCATAGAAATGATCTATGCCCTGGACAAGCTGGCGCCCGGCACAGCCAACTACGACACTCTGCTCTACGGCGCCGAGGTCAAGTTCTATTCCTCACGGCTTGAGCTTTCATCGGAGCTGGAGACCCAGCTGCCGGGATTCTTCGCCATCGGTGACGGAGCCGGTACCACCAGGGGTCTGGCTCAGGCAGGCGCTTCCGGCATCCGGGCGGCAAGGGCAATCCTCTCCCGCCTCTGATTCTGATGCCTGCGCTTTTACTTTGAAGCTTTTTTATCATTTTTATAATGAAAAAACTATACCGGCTGTTCCCGCCTCTAATCCGAGACAGGTACAGCCGGTATTACATTTTCCATATGGAACTCGTAGTTTTCAGACTGGTTCAAAGTGATTTTTTTATTGGTCACACTCACCTGATGGATGGTGATAATATCTCCGTCCTTGACGGCGCCGCTCGAAATTTCTATCCAGCCGGGCCCGGTCTTTCTGCTTTTTACCCCGATTCCGTTGACAAAGATCCTGCTGGACTCGGTCAGGTATCTTCCGTGAATCCGGTAATTCTTTCCCGAAACACCGATCTGGATAATCTGAGGATCATGGAGACTGTAAGTCAGTTCAGTGGGAAGCAGTTCCTTCTCTTCTTCCCTGACGAAATTACTGCCGTAAAGCATGTCGTATTCCAGCAGTTTCAGATTCTCCTTATACTTTTTTGAATCCTTCATAGTCTGGTGGAAACGGTTGAGACATCCCTTTCGGATCCCCACCTGATTAAGGACCTTGGAAGCAAGCTGGTAGGATCTGACCGTCCCGGACTCTTCCTCCCGCTTTCTTTTGTTAAGGCCGAAATTATCCCAGATAAAATAGGGTGTCCTGAACTTTGACCCGCTTTCCAGATCTTCCTTTTCCATATCCATTCCCGGCAGGTGGTCTCCGTAGGCGATCACCATGACTTCCTCGGGATAGTCCTCCAGTTCATCCAGAAGGTCTCCGACAAAAGCATCCATGTCATGGGTCTGGTTGACATAATAGGTATACTGATTCAATCTGTCCTCATCTATAGAGTCAGAGTAGACAGAGATCTCCGGGTCTTCCTGTACATGGGACGGATAGTCTCCGTGTCCCTGCACCGAAATGGCATAGATCATATCTTTCTTTACCGTGGTCTTCATGGTATCCAGGATATAGTGTTTCAGGACGGCATCCCTTGCCCATCCCACTTCATTTTTTTCTGTCACGTCCATATTTTCAATGGATATAAAATGATCAAATCCCAGATTGGAAAAAACAAGATCACGATCATAAAAAGACGCGTTATTGTTATGAATAGCAGTGCTTTCATATGGAAGATCCTTTAGCCAGTAGCAGATACTGTCACAGGTCTTTTTATGAAGGATGCTCCTGTAGGGATATTCACCGGTTCCGAAGTCTTTGATCCGCATCCCGGTGAGCACCTCAAACTCCGTATTGATGGTTCCGGCACCGTAAACCGGCACCTGCAGCCATCCGGAAGTGTATTCCTCCCTGATCCTTCTGATCCTGGGAATAGGATCCTGTGAAAGGCGGAGCTGCTTCACAGTACCGGTATCAAAAAAGGATTCCAGCTGGATAAAGATTATATTGGGTCTGTGTACGATCACGCCGTCTTCTGTCTTTTTAAGCTTTTCGGTTTTCCTGTCGACCTTATCCTCGATCCTGCGGATTTTTTCCGCCGAATAATCAATAGGCCTGTCGATTCCCGTATCCATTGCCGTGATGACAAAACCGTAAGCGACTCCGTAATCCTGATAACCCGCGATCAGGTTATCAAACTTTCTGACCATCTGTCCCTTGTTCTTTCCTGTAATGACCACAATGGGCATCAGCATGAAACAAAGGAGAATCAGCAGAAAGCCTGCCCAGGGATCATAGATTTTCCCCTCGGGCGAATACAGATAAAGGCAGACCATGCCCGTCACGGCCGCGATCACCAGAAGGATAACACCGGCAATCTGCCAGCGGGTCAGATAATTGGGCAGAATAGGCAGGATGGACTTGATAATGGTAAAATCCACCGCCGTGAAGGGTGTTTTCCGGTCATTAAGTACAAAACCGTTCACCAGCCCGATCAGAAACCATGCTCCTCCCAGAAGTGTGTATCCGAAAATGCGCTTCCTCATGATCAGGACCAGGGAAAGGGTCAGAAAGATCAGCAGTCCGTTAAACAGGAAAATCAGCGTCCTGTCATTGATGAATGCCAGAAGAGCTTCCGGTGACTTTCTTTCCATATACTCAAGAAAGAGGGAAAGAAACAGTGTCAATATTAGATTAACCAGGAGAATCCGGCGATGCACCGGATTCCACATTCTTTTCCATATGTTCCTGGTAAGATTCATTTACTTCCTCCGCAAAAGAACTTTTTCCGGGCTTTACTCCCCCTTAAGTTCCTCCTGTACCAGTGTGGCCTGTACAACAAAACGACCTGATTCCGAAGTGGATGTGCAGGTGGAAAGAGTCAGGATCCGTCTTTCTTTATCCGGTTGGTTCCGGGTCGGATAAAGGGACTTCTTTACCGCATTTTTCAGATAGTCTTCGAAACTGTCCTCACTGTCAAATTCGACCATATAGACACTTTTATCTTCGACCACGCTGATCTCCCGGGCACTGAATACCTTATACTCAAGTTCCCGCTCCGGAGTGATGATCCAGATGGCCTCGTGCTTTTTATAATCGGCCTCTGCATTATACTCCGTATCATAATACTTTTTCAACATGCCGAACATGGCCCCGTTTTTCAGGTTATGTCCATAGACAATGGAATTGTCCGACATAAAGTCCGGCCTGCATACATAATCAAGGAAAATGGCTCCGGAAAAGTTCCTGTTTCCCTGAAATGTTCTGTGCAGATAATAATCGTTATCCTCTCCCTGAACAATGGGATAGTTGATCTGGTCGTCAAGCCAGATCCAGCCGACCACCTGGGGATTGATCTTCTTAAGGGCAGCAAAATCAACACTGACCGGACATTTATCCACAGGCTTATCATTTTTCCCGGTATTTTCTTCCGGTTCCTGCTTTGTCTCTTCAGCGTATTCCTTTAACTGGTCATATTCCTTTCTGCCGCCATGGTAATTCCTGTAATAACCGTAAAGTTTCCAGCCGCTGAACAGAAAAACGGCAAGGCAGATGGCCATGATGATTCCGTAAACAATTTTCACGCTAAATACCTCTTAAATATCCGCCGGTCCGGTAATGGCTCCTGAAAGAAAACTCATTTCAGGCGGAACTCGATTCCGCTGATGGAAAGATAGACTTCATCAGCAAGAGACGCAATAAACTGGTTTGCCTTTCCGGCGATGTCACTGAATATCCTTCCCAGCCTGTAGGAAGGAACCAGACTCATACCCACCTCATTGGTTACGATCACCAGCTGCTTGTCGGCATCCCTGATTCCCTTGATCAGGTCACTGAGCTCAAGGATCACTTCCTGCTCCAGATCCGCGATCTCTCTCGCTTCCAGGCGGTCAAAATCCCTCTCTTCCTCAAAAAGAATATTGGTGATCATGACTGTTACACAATCCAGGAGTATGACATCCTTCTGGGTGCTTTTCACTACGTCTCCCAGGGCTCTGTATCCTTCAAAAGTTCCCCAGTGAGGGTCTCTCCTCTCCTGATGGATCCGGATCCTTTCCTTCATATCTTCGTCGACGGGAATGGCTGTTGCCAGGTAGAGAACGCTTGAATCGCCGCACTCTCTGGCTTTCCGCTCCGCAATCACACTTTTTCCGCTCCGGCTGCCGCCGGTAACCATAATTACTTTAGACATATGACAGACCTCCTGTTATTTTCCGGGCAGCTTGAT
>CACZQE010000030.1 GCA_902783205.1 uncultured Lachnospiraceae bacterium
CAGTCCAGAACAAGGACGGCAAGTACCTTGATAAGGATGGCAAGCTCCATGATGAGGAAGTAACCCTTACTCTTGGAAAGGGCGACGGCTTCGAGACAGAAGACGGCAAGACCTGGACTAAGGCATTCAAGGATGTACCGGTAGGTGAGTACACTGTAATCGAGACCAACGATCTGATTGATGGTTACATCCAGAAGACTCCTGAGGAAGACCTGACCCAGAAAGCTGAGGTCACGGGCGGAGAAGAAGCAACAGCCGAGATCACTGACGAGTACGAGAAGGAAGAGACTCCGGTAGTTGAGGATAAGAAAGGCAATCTTGTTATCACAAAGACCGTCGACGGTCTCAATATCACAGAGTCCGAATTTGAAGGTGCACTTAAGTTTGAAGTAAAGACTTCGGACGGCAAGTGGCTGGATGCGAAAGGAAATGTCTGTGATACGAAGCAAGAACTTACCTTGAAAGACTTCACTAAGGATAAGGATGGTAAATACACCCTGACCTTTAAGAACGTACCTGTCGGCAAGTACACTGTCAAAGAGACCAACTCCGATGTGGAAGGCTATGAGCTTGACGGTGAAGCCAGCACTACAGAGGGAACGGCAAGTGTTGAGGACGGCAAGACGGCAACCATCAATCTGAAAGACTCTTATGTTGAAGATGATTCAGATGATGATAGTGATGATGATTCCGATAGCAGCAGCAAGACTTCCGGCGGATCATCCGGCAGATCATCCTCCGACGGATCATCAACGAGCAGCAGGTCTGCAAAGACCGGAGATGACAATCCGATCGCACTTTGGACCGGCATTGGAGGATCTTCACTGCTTCTTGCTCTTGCACTCCTTCTCTTCCGGAGACGTTCTTCAAAGAAGAACTAAGGCAGAAGAACTGCAAAATGTAACTGAATAATGCACCAGGCAAATTAGCCTGAAAGAGGGCCCCGGATATCTGGGCCAGGGAATTGTAAGAACTTCCTGTCCCCGGATATCCCCGGCCCTCTCCCTGTGTCAGAGCATGGAAAATGTGAGAGATTTCTTCCACTTATATAGGAAAAGCAACATTTGACTTTTGGAACTTTATCCTATATCTTTATATGGTATGATTAGAGAAACTATGCCTAAACAGGAGAATAACCATGAATATAAATGAAAAATCACAGATTCCGGTAAGGGAACCGGACCGGCAGAGATTCTTCATGGAGGCCTGCAGAGACCTGGTGGCCCGCAGGCAGAGCCATTACGGAAGACCGCTGACCTTCTGTGATACCACATTTGGCTGCCAGATGAATTTCAAGGATTCGGAAAAGCTTTCCGGTATTCTGGAAGAGATCGGCTATATCAGGGCGGAAAGTGAAGATGCGGATTTTGTCTTTTACAATACCTGCACCGTCCGGGAGAATGCCAACGTCAGGGTCTACGGGCGTCTGGGCACGCTGAAAAACTATAAAAAGCGTAATCCGGGCATGATCATAGCTCTCTGTGGCTGCATGATGCAGGAGCCGGACGAACTGGAAAAGGTTAAGAAGGATTTTCCTTTTGTGGACCTGGTATTCGGCACCCACAACATTTACAAGCTGGCGGAACTCCTCTATGAGGTGTTGACGTCAGGCAGAAGAGTCTTTGATGTATGGGATTCGCCTCAGGAAATCATTGAAGACCTGCCCAGTGACAGAAAGTTTTCTTTTAAAGCCGGGGTCAACATCATGTATGGCTGCAATAATTTCTGCAGCTACTGTATCGTCCCCTATGTTCGTGGCAGGGAGAGAAGCCGCAAGCCGGAAGACATTGTGGCTGAGGTGGAGAAACTGGCATCCGAGGGCGTGGTCGAGATCATGCTCCTGGGCCAGAATGTGAATTCCTACGGCAAGAACCTGGAAGAGCCGGTCAGTTTTGCCCAGCTCCTTACTATGGTGGAAAAGGTGGAGGGAATCGAGAGGATCCGCTTTATGACTTCCCATCCCAAAGATCTGTCGGATGACCTGATCAGGGTCATGGCTGCCTCAAAGAAGATCTGCCGCCATCTTCACCTGCCGGTTCAGTCGGGCAGCACACGGATCCTGCAGAAGATGAACCGCAGATACAGCAAAGAGCAGTATCTTGATCTGGTGGAACGGATCCGGAATGCCATGCCCGATATTGCCATTACAACAGATATTATTGTAGGCTTCCCCGGTGAGACCGAGGAGGACTTTCTGGAGACGCTGGATGTGGTCAGAAAGGCCGGATACGACAGCGCATTTACATTTATATATTCGAAACGGACCGGTACACCGGCGGCATCCATGCCCGACCAGGTGCCGGAGGATGTGATCCATGAACGCTTTGACCGCCTTCTGGCTGTGGTTGCCGAATCAGCCGGCCGGAAAAATGTGGAGCTTCTCGGCAGAGTGGAGCCTGTTCTGGCGGAGTCTGTCAATGAGCGGGACGCCTCTCTGCTGACAGGAAGGCTTTCCAATAACAACGTAGTACATTTTAAGGCGGACGCATCCGTGATCGGGACCATTGTCCCGGTGGAGCTGACCGAGGCAAAGGGGTTCTATTACCTTGGAAGGATGGTAAAAGATGGCCAAGCTTACTCCGATGATGGAGCAGTACTTTGAAGTAAAAAATAAATATAAGGATTGTATCCTTTTTTATCGCCTTGGCGATTTCTATGAAATGTTCTTTGACGACGCCCTGGTGGTGTCCAAGGAACTGGAACTGACGCTGACAGGGAAAAACTGCGGCATGGAGGAGCGGGCGCCCATGTGCGGCGTTCCTTTCCATTCCTGTGAGCCTTATATCAGCAAACTGGTGGAGAATGGACACAGGGTAGCCATCTGCGAGCAGGTGGAGGATCCTAAGCTGGCCAAAGGCCTGGTAAAGCGTGATGTGGTCCGTATCGTGACGCCTGGTACAAATGTGACAGCACCCGGGACCAGTGACGCGTCCAATCACTATCTGATGAGTATTTTCTGCCAGCACGACCAGTTCGGAATCGCAGTATGCGACCTGTCCACCGGCGAGTTCCGCACTACCCAGATTGCGGGAATCGATGCGGTCATGGATGAGATGATCAAATTCATGCCCTCGGAAATACTCTGCAATGACGCATTTGCCATTTCCGGGATTGACGAGGAAGAAGTAAAGGACAAGACGGGAGCGGTGATCACACCGGCTCCTTCCTACTATTATGAAGAAAGCCAGTGCGCGGATGCCATCAGGGATCAGTATCACCTGATCAGCCTGGAGGGACTTGGCCTGGCTGACTATCCCCTGGGAACCATTGCCAGCGGCGCTATGCTTCAGTATCTCCATGAAACCCAGAAGAATTCTCTGGACCATCTGATGGAGCTGAAGGTATATGCCACGGAACATTTTATGATTCTGGACAGTGCCGCCCGCCGAAATCTGGAACTGTGTGAAACCCTTCGGGAGAAGAAGAAAAAGGGAAGTCTTCTCTGGGTTCTGGATAAAACCCGGACAGCCATGGGGGCCAGGCTGCTCCGCAACTGGCTGGAGCAGCCACTGATCCGAAAGGCGGATATCATCAAACGTCAGGATGCCGTAGCCATGCTGACGGAGGACGCCATCAGCAGAGAAGAACTGCGGGAGTATATGAATGCCATTTATGACCTGGAACGGCTGACCATGCGGATCAGTTACCGCAGTGCCAATCCCAGGGATCTGATCGCATTTAAGACTTCCATTCAGTACCTGCCCTATATCAAGGAACTCCTGTCCCATTTCGGAGGCGGGCTTCTGGCATCTCTGGGCAAAAAGCTGGATCCTCTGGAGGATCTGTATGACCTTCTGTCAAAGGCAATTCAAGAGGATCCGCCGATCCAGTCCAGAGAAGGCGACATCATTAAAGAAGGCTATAATGAAGAAGTAGATTACCTGCGAAAGGCCAAGACCGACGGCAAGACCTGGCTGGCGGAACTGGAAGCCCGGGAGCGGGAGAGCACCGGCATCAAGAACCTGCG
>CACZQE010000031.1 GCA_902783205.1 uncultured Lachnospiraceae bacterium
AACTGAAATGATACCGCCCCTGACAGACTCGGCCATATAGGCGCCGGTATTGATGGAAACGACCAGGAAGGCCGCCTGCCACATGCCAAGATTGATATTAAAAAGCTGGGCAGCTCCGTAATAGATGAATACGGCCTGCACGATCATGGGGGTTCCGCGGAAAAGCTCCACATAAGCCTTTAAAATGATCTTTGCAGCCTTGATCAGGATTCTCTTGGGCAGGGGATCCCTGTGGGGATCCAGGGGGATCGTCTGTACGATACCCACCGCAAATCCGATGACACATCCTATAAATGTAGATACCAGGGCGATGGCCAGGGTCGTGCCCGCGCCCTTCAGATAAGATTTGCCGTATGTCTGAAGCAGATAGACAATTCTCTCCAGAAAACTCATTGTAGAAATAGACTTCATGATTCTTTAACCTCAGTAGGCTCCTTACTGTTCTTTTATGTCGTGAATTATTCGGACAGAGGCTGTACGCTGATCGCCTCGTTCATCATCTCGTTGTAGTCATCCGGTGTCATCTTCTTGAGTACGGAGTTGATGGCGTCAACCAGGTCCTTGTTGCCCTTCTGTACGGAAACACCGATGTTGATATCTTCATCGGATACTTCGAAATCATCGCCTGTACCTGCAAAATCAAGCAGCTTGAAATCAGGATATGCAACCAGGGCAGCCTGTGCTGTAGGCATATCAGTAACAACCACATCAACCTTGCCGCTGTTCAGAGCCACTTCCATAGCCGGAGCGGACTCCTGTGCCGGAAGGACATCAGCATTGGGGATCTGGGGCAGGCACTTGTCATACCAGATTGTAGCGATCTGGGAAGTACAGGTAGCGCCGTCCAGCTCGCTCAGGCCTTTGGCATTGGCATACTTGTTGTCCTTCTTGACCAGGGCAACGATCGTTGCATAATAGTAGGGCTCGGTAAAGTCTACCATCTCAAGACGCTCGGATGTGATGGACTGTCCTGCGATGACACAGTCAACTGTTCCGGACTGAACTGCCGGGATCAGAGATTCCCAGTCAAGCTTGACGATCTCAAGATCATATCCCAGCTCATCGGCAATCTTCTTTGCCATCATAACGTCATATCCGTACGCGTAGTCGGAGCTGTCAGCGATGGGAACAGCGCCGTTGGAATCATCGGGCTGTGTCCAGTTATAAGGTGCATAGCTGCATTCCATGGCAACACGAAGGGTCTTCTTTCCATCGGCTGCTCCTGTACTGTCTTCTGCCGGGCTGCTGCCGCAGGCGGCAAGTCCCAGAACAAGCATTGCAGCAAGTAAGGTACATAATAATCTCTTTTTCATTTTCTTCCTCCTCATGGTTTGTATAAAGATTTCAAATACAATCATATCACAATTCAGGTAAATGTACTATGTGATTATGCAGGATTAATGAATAATTATTTCTTTTTTCAGTCTTTTACAGATCCGTGATCAGGCTGTGCCACTCCTGCAGGGACCGGACTTCAGCCTTGGGATGGGACTTCACATAATGAATTCCTTCCGCTGCCGCCTTTCCTGCCGCGATGGTGGTGATGTAAGGAACTTTGGCCTTGATGGCACTTCTTCTTACATAACTGTCATCATGGACACTCTCTTTTCCTGCCGGCGTGTTGATGATCATCTGTACCTCTTCGTTGATGATAAGGTCACGCAGGCTGGGACGTCCTTCATGCTGCTTGCGGATGTATTTGGCGGGAATGCCGTTCTCGTTGAGCAGCTTGCAGGTTCCCTTTGTGGAGTAAATATCAAAGCCGTCCTTGTAGAAGCTTCTTGCCACTTCCACTACTTCAGGCTTATCCTTGCTGTTGACGGAAATCAGGACTGTGCCTTCTGTCGGCAGTGTTGCCTGAGCTGCCTCTTCTGCCTTGAAGAAAGCCTCGCCGCTGGATTCGGAAATACCGAGCACCTCGCCGGTAGACCGCATTTCCGGTCCGAGGATGGGATCAACTTCCTGGAACATATTGAAGGGGAATACCGCTTCCTTCACTCCGTAGTAAGGAATGTGCTGATGCTTCATATCATGCAGAGGTGACGGCTTTCCTGTAAGCTCCGATGTAAGGATCTCCGTTGCCAGAGGCACCATGCGGATATTACATACCTTGGATACCAGGGGTACCGTACGGCTGGCTCTGGGGTTGGCCTCCAGAACAAATACCGTGTCGTTTTCAATGGCGTACTGCATATTCATCAGACCTACCACATGCATTTCCTCGGCGATCCTTCTGGTGTATTCACGGATCAGGGCCAGATTCTTATCGGAAATGTGCTTGGCCGGGATGATGCAGGCCGAATCACCGGAATGGATTCCGGCAAGCTCAATGTGCTCCATAACTGCAGGCACATATGCGTGGGTGCCGTCCGCGATGGCATCCGCCTCACACTCCATGGCATGAGCCAGGAAGCGGTCGATCAGGATGGGACGGTCCGGTGTCACGCCGACTGCCGCGTTCATATAGTCCACCATGGCCTCGTCGTCATAGACAACTTCCATGCCGCGGCCGCCCAGTACATAGGAAGGACGCACCATAACGGGATAGCTGATCTCGTTGGCGATGGCGATGGCTTCCTCAACGGTCGTTGCCATACCTGACTCAGGCATGGGGATACCCAGCTTCTCCATGGTAAGACGGAACTGGTCTCTGTCCTCTGCCAGGTCGATGATGGCCGGGGATGTACCCAGGATCTTCACGCCGTTCTTCTCAAGCTCTGATGCAAGATTGAGGGGTGTCTGTCCGCCGAACTGAGCGATCACGCCCACCGGTTTTTCCTTCTTGTAAATGCTCAGAACGTCCTCCAGAGTCAGAGGCTCGAAATAGAGCTTGTCGGATGTATCATAATCCGTAGACACTGTCTCGGGATTACAGTTGACGATAATTGTCTCAAAGCCCAGTTTCTTCAGGGACAGAGCGGCATGAACACAGCAGTAATCGAACTCGATACCCTGTCCGATTCTGTTGGGTCCTCCGCCCAGGATCATGATCTTGGGCTTGTCTGTGCTGACCTCATTATTGTCAGGCGCATTGTATGTGGAATAGTAATAAGCGCTGTCCGGTGTGCCGCTGACATGTACGCGGTCCCAGGTCTCTTCCACGCCGATGGCTGTTCTTGCCTCGCGGACCTCCTGCTCGCTGATCTCCAGGATCTGGGAAAGATACTTGTCGGAGAAGCCGTCCTTCTTTGCCTGTGTCAGTGCAGCATTGTCCGGCAGGCCGCCCTTAAATGCGGTCAGTGCCTCTTCCTCATCTACCAGTTCCTTCATCTGTTCGATGAAGTAGCGCTTAACATGAGTTGCCTCAAAGACTTCTTCCACTGTAGCGCCGGCACGGAGAGCTTCATACATGATGAAATGTCTCTCGCTGGAAGCGGTGTTCAGCAGACGCAGGAGCTTGTCCTTGCTCATCGTGTCGTAATCTTTTACATGGCCCAGTCCGTAGCGGTCTTTCTCCAGGGAACGGATAGCCTTCTGGAATGCTTCTTTATATGTTTTTCCGATACTCATGACTTCGCCTACGGCACGCATCTGTGTACCCAGCTTGTCCTCCACGCCTTTGAACTTCTCAAAAGCCCAGCGGGCAAACTTGACAACGACGTAGTCTCCGTCGGGTTTATACTTATCCAGTGTACCGTACTTGCCGCAGGGGATCTCATTTAAGGTCATGCCGCTTGCCAGCATGGCGGATACCAGGGCAATGGGGAATCCCGTCGCCTTGGAAGCCAGTGCGGAAGAACGGGATGTTCTGGGATTGATCTCAATTACAATGATTCTGTCGGATACCGGATCATGGGCGAACTGTACATTTGTTCCTCCGATGACCTGGATGGAATCCACGATACGGTATGCCTGGTCCTGCAGACGGTCCATGACATCCTGGGATATGGTCAGCATGGGAGCCGTACAGAAGGAGTCTCCTGTGTGCACGCCCATGGGATCTACGTTCTCGATGAAGCAGACCGTGATCATATTTCCTTCCTTGTCACGGACAACTTCCAGTTCCAGCTCTTCCCAGCCCATAACGGACTCTTCAACCAGAACCTGGCCTACAAGGGATGCATGCAGACCGCGGGAACATACTGTTTTAAGCTCTTCCCTGTTATATACAAGGCCGCCGCCTGTTCCGCCCATGGTGTAAGCCGGACGGAGAACAACCGGATAGTGCAGTCTCTCCGCAATCTCCAGAGCCTGGTCCACAGAGTAGGCAACTTCACTTCTTGCCATCTCCACACCCAGGGAATCCATGGTCTCCTTGAACTCCACACGGTCCTCACCGCGCTCGATGGCATCCACCTGCACGCCGATTACCTTGACATTGTATTTATCAAGAATTCCTTTTTTGTATAACTCTGCGCAAAGATTAAGACCTGACTGTCCACCCAGATTCGGAAGAAGTGCGTCGGGTCTCTCCTTCTCGATAATCTGCTCCAGCCGGTCCACATTTAAAGGTTCAATATAAGTAACATCAGCCATCTCCGGGTCTGTCATAATAGTTGCCGGATTGGAATTGACCAGTACGATTTCGTAGCCTAGCCTGCGAAGGGCTTTACACGCCTGGGTTCCTGAATAATCAAATTCACATGCCTGACCGATAATGATCGGGCCGGATCCGATAATCAGAACTTTGTGGATATCTGTTCTCTGTGACATAATTTCCTCCTAACACAGCAAAAAATCCTCCCACCGGGAAGGACTCCCCTTCATGTTGTAATACTGCTCATTTTTTTCTCGTGTTATAGTATAACGTAATTGAAGTGAAAATGCACGATTTTTTTCTTTTTCTTTCAAAAATAGGAGAAAAGGTAAAAAAGGCCCCGGACCTGACCTTGACAAAATTCAGCCCCGGACCTAGCATGAGCAGAGACAGAAGAACTTAGTTTCGCCTGATTTCAGAGTCAGGGAATGATATAAACAGGAGGAAGGCTTATGATCGAGATTATTCATGTCTCCAAGCATTTTGACGATATCAGAGCGGTCAGTGATCTTTCCATCACCATCCCCTCCGGCCGGGTATTCGGTCTGGTCGGGACCAACGGCGCGGGAAAGAGCACACTCCTTCGCATGGCCGCCGGCGTGCTCAGGCCCGACACAGGAGAGATCCTTGTTGACGGAGCGCCTGTATACGAACATCCTGAGACCAAGCAGCGCTTTTTCCATATTTCCGATGAGTCATGGTTTTTCCCGAATGCTGTGCCGGACACCATGGCGGATTATTATGCCCTCTTATACCCCGCTTTCAGCAGGGAGCTTTACCGGGATCTCATGGACCGGTTCGGTCTGGAAAGAAAAAGGCAGATCCGGACATTTTCAAAAGGAATGAAAAAGCAGCTTTCCGTCATCCTGGGACTTTCCTGCAGGACTGATTACCTCTTCTGCGATGAGACATTTGACGGGCTGGATCCGGTCATGCGCCAGGGGGTCAAGGGGCTCTTTGCCGAAGAGATGGCTGCCCGTTCATTTACTCCTGTCATCGCCTCCCACAATCTCCGGGAGCTGGAGGATATCTGTGACAGGATCGGCCTCCTACATGAAGGGGGCGTTCTTCTGGACCGCCAGCTTGACGATCTCAAACTGGGCGTCCATAAGATACAGTGCGTCATTCCGGACCCGGAAAAGGAAAAGAAAATGCTGGAAAGGGTCAAACCCACCAGGATAAGCCGACAGGGTTCCCTCATGATCCTCACTGTCACAGGGAACAAAGACGAGCTGCTGGCAAAGATCAGCCAGGCTGATCCTGTATTCTCCGAGATTCTTCCTCTCTCTTTCGAGGAGGTTTTCATTGAAGAGACAAAGGAGGCAGGTTATGAAATCAAACATCTCTTTTCTTAAACTGACCGGCAATCTGTGGAAGAAACAGACCTGGCTTTTTATCATATTTTCCGTACTTTATTTTATGGCAATACCCATGGCCGGCATGATGCATGTCAGCGCATCCTATAACGGCTATCTCGGCCATGCCCCCCGGGACATGGCAGGTCTGATCAGGATGCCCGGGGAAAGCGCCGGTATCTGTATGTGGCTGATGCTCATCACATCCGCCATCCTTGGTATGCTGTCAGCCTGGGAGGGTTTCTCCTACCTGCATGACAAGGCAAAAACCGACTTTTTCCACAGTATTCCTGTCAGCAGGACCCGGCTTTTTGCCGTACGCCTGGGAATCTGTGCCATAGATTACCTGATCCCTGTAACGGCAAACACACTGCTCCTGCTCCTGGCCGGACTGGTTCGCTGCAGGATCAGCCTGATCACGGCGGGAGCTGCTCTGGAGATGATTCTGATCGGTTTCGTGATTACCTTTCTTTTCTTCTCCATCGCCTGTCTTGCCATGATGCTCACCGGCAGGGCCCTGATCGCGGTCCTTCTGACCCTGGCTCTGGAACTGGGACCTCCGGTATACGGCCTGATCAACCGCGCTTATATGGATACATTTTTCTACACCTTCAGCCAGTACGGAAATTCTGCAGGCCTGACTGAAAGTGTATTTTCCTGCTGGGGACAGCTTGCGGTCTATCTGGGACCCATTAAGGGACCGGCCCTTGCTTTTTCTCTTCTGATCACCCTGCTTTCAACAGGGATCCTGCTGGGCCTTGATCTGCTGCTTTACAGAAAACGGCCCCTGGAAAAAGCCGGAAGACCCATGGTCTTCAAACCCGCAGCGGAAGGAATCTGTATGATCATCTCCGTCTACAGCGGCCTGATTTTCGGACTCTTTTTCCGCAGCATGATCGGCGGGGCCGACAGCTGGTTTTTCTTCGGACTGGTATTCGGATGCTTCTTAAGCTATCTCTTTATCAGGATGCTCTACAGAGAGTCTCCGAAAAAAGCCTTCTCCAGACCATTACCTCTTGCGGTCTGCCTGGCGGCAGTTGTTGCGGCCGGTTTGATCTTCCGTTTTGACCTGATCGGCTTTGACAGGTTCCTTCCTGCCTATGATAATCTGAATGAGATCACTCTGCTCATGCCGGATTCCTACTACTATCCGGAGGACGGAAACCCGGACGAAAAGGAGCTTCTCGATTCTTCTCATATAAAAAAGGACCGGGAAACCTATGCTATTCTGAAAGAACTGATCAGCGATTCAAAGCATTTTAAAGATATGAAAGCTGATAAATATGATGGCGACAGCGAGTATGATCCGGCCGATTCTGTCACTGTAGAAGCCAGATTCAGCGACAGGCAGGGACATGTTTACTACCGCACCTACAGAGCATTTTCGAAGACAGTCAAAAAAGCGTCAGGCACTCTCTATTCACAAAGCAGGGGAAATGCCGCTTTCCATCCCATTCTGCAGGACAGATTTACGGTCATCTATAACATGAAAATCTGCAATGGCCTGTCTTCAGTGGAAATCAAAAGTACGGATATAAACAAAAGCGGTAAAATGAAAGAAATAGCCGAGGCTCTTAAGGAAGATGGCCGGGAAAATGCAGGGAAAGATATCGGCAGCCGGATCCCGGTCGCTTATATCTCTTACAGCTATCAGGAAGAAGCTTCAGACTATGGCTCTTCGCCCTACTCCATCTGGGTCTTCCCGTCCGACACACACACTCTGGCCGTCCTGAAAAAGTACGGTATGGAACCGGCAAAGCCGGTCAGGGCGGAGGACATCCTTTACATGAGAAGAGGCACATTTGGCGGCAAGATCAGGGATCAAAAAGAAATTCAGGAGCTTCTGCCCCGCCTTGTAATCTCCGATTTTGCCCTTCCCTGGCTCGAGCTGGAGGAAAAAGCCGGTGTCACCGTATACCTTGACCCGGCCTCCTATGACCGCTACCAGACAGATCGTATCGAGTATCTGCTTCTTGCCAGATGACCGCCTGTTCATTTACTTTCGTTGAAAAATGTGATATGTTGAGGCAGATTATTTTAAGAATGACATTTCAGGAGGATAGAGAAAAATGAGATATGAAGCAGCCTCACGGCTTAATCAGTTTGAGACGGGAATCTTTGCGGCAATGGATGAGAAAAAGGCCGCCTTGCTGGCTTCGGGCCGGGAAGTGATCAA
>CACZQE010000032.1 GCA_902783205.1 uncultured Lachnospiraceae bacterium
CCTTCTCCGTTTTCTGCCGTAGTGATCTCATCGCATACAGTCCCTTTGGCTGTGAGAACTTTGGCATGGTTCAGAGGCTTTCCCTCATTGTCAAGGTCCCAGGGAGCATAGATATCTTCTGCCGCTGTCACGGAAAAGACAGCCCCTGCTATCTCTTTGCCTTCTTCATCAGTCTTGTGGATGACCAGAATCCCCTTCTGCAGGGGATCAGTCACAGTCAGACTGTCTTTCTGCTCTTTTCCGGATTTTTCACTCTTATATACAGGTCCGTCTTTTCCGGATAAGATAAATGTCCAACTGTCTCCCTCATTGACACAGCCTTCCGGCGCGCCTGTTTCCCTGATCCGGTAGCGTCCCGGATTATCCAGGGAGTTCTCAAGGGCTTCAGGGTTTACATAGCAGATATTTCCTTTCTCATCTTTCTCTTCTTTCAGTTCAAAAAGATCCTCATAGCTTTTCTTTTCCTCGGACCAGCAGGACAGGATAAACCGGGCTCCGCCCACAAGCTGTCCCGTATCAGAGCACTTTTTATAGACCTTCACATATCCTTTCTCTGCCCTGAGAGGAGAATTCTCCATGGTGACAGCTGCCGCAGACTCATTGTCCTCCGGCATCAGCTGTTTCAGGGACTCAATGGTATAGACCCACTTTGCCATCTTTGTGTTGTCCCACACATTTTTGCGGCTGTCGGGAACGGAAATCTCCTTGATACAGTAAGGGCCGTCTCCGTAGGCTTCTTCATAGAAAGTTCCCTTTTCGCCCGGTATAAAAACCGCCAGACCCTTGTCATCCGTCACAGCCGTGGCAATGGCATTCTTTTCTGACCTGTCCGTCACGTCCGCTCCTCCGAAGAGACCGAATCTGACACCCTTTACAGGCTTTTTTGTCTTCTCGTCAACCTTGCGGACCCGTATGACCGGAGGAACCAGGGTCAGGACAGGCGGTGTTTTCTTCTTTACTGATCCGCCCTGGCTGGTCCTGGCTGTCAGATCCGCCTCATTGGAAACGGCTGCCTTGCCGGCCGTTTCTGTCCCTTCCGGCATACCGGACGCCAGGCTATTGTCCTTCCTGTACCAGTCGGACAGTTTCTTTCCGAAGGAAGAAAGCTCCTTGTCTGTCCGGATCCTTACCTGTATCTGCATGGAATAGGACTGTCCGTAGAAAGAAGGGTCTGCCAGAGCACTGTCCTTTGCCGAAGCAGTGATGACTGTTTCATGGTCTTTGCCTTCTTTCTCTGTCACATTGAAGTAATCTGTGGTCCTGCTGTTTCCTCCTTCCCCTCCGGAAGGAAGGCTGTAGATCTCCACCTTCTCCACTTCAAGCAGAGAGTCTATGGTATCTGAAAGAGTATACTCCTCATAGCGGGCTCTGCCGGTATCCGTCATGGTGGGAACAGCCCCGGTAACCGCATAGGTAAATATGCTTTTCCGGTCATCCAGAGTCAGGACTCTGTCTGTTTTCAGAGATTTGTCCCCGTCGGTCCCTCCCTTGATGATTCCCTTTACCGGAGCCGGCGGGAGGGGGGCAAAAGCCAGATCGTTCCGGAAGGTGACCAGTCCGGTACTGTTGGACTTCTGGTAGCAGAAGGCATCTGCGAATGAACTGTCGGCCGGTATGCCGTATCCGTCGGATACGCCGTATTCCGCACTGCCGCCGGTATCCTTCTGGTCACATTTGGCCAGGGTAAATACCATGGAGATCGTGCTTCCGGAGAAGATTCCCACAACGGTAGTGTTGGTGTCTCTCTCTTCAAGATTTTCTGCTGTCCGCGAGGATACGTATCCGATGGAGCTGCCTGTGAGCCCTGCCGCATGGTAGGCCAGATGTGAGGCCGCCGTGTCGAACATGACAACCTTTTCAAATCCTTTACCGAAATCCAGACCCTGCTGGGCATCTACGTCTCCGCACTGTACAAATCCGCAGAGCCCGCTGACAGGTCTGTCGGTACCTGCATAGTAAAAGTCCATGCGCAGGGATACAGTGTCCGTGGCCATCATGACCACTCCGATCTCATCCTTTCGAAAACCCGCGTAGGCCGCATCCAGACTTTTGTTGGAAAGCTGCTTCCTGACTTCTTCGGGAGGATAGAGCCAGTCCTCTACCGTAAGCTTCAGGTCCACTGCGGACATAGTGGATGTGGCCGGATCATACCAGGTGCCCACATTGGTATAGATTGCATAGGGATCTGAAGAGGCTTTGTTCAGGTTAAAGCCGCATTCTGCCAGTTCCCCGTTGGAGGCAGCCTGGCTCAGATCACCGTAATGAGCATGCGTTCCCTTTTTCAGCGTGGAAAGATCCACCTTTCCTCCGTCTCCTCCACCGATCTTCACTGTGGTGGAAGAGGTAAAAGTAGGTGTGAAATTATACTTACCGTCTGCGGAATACTCTGAAAAGATATAGCGGGAAGCCTCCTCGATCCCCGAGCTTATCTTCAGATTTTTCCCGGAAGCCGAAGATACTTTGCTGCTCTCCTTCTGCAGGAGGAAATAGTGACTGGTCAGGTCAGGCATGGTCACCTTATGGTTGGAAGAGGCAGCCTTCAGCCTGAATACCGGACTGTCATCCACCGCTTCATCCCAGTCGACCTCGACACCGCCGTCATCTTCTTCGGTCCCGCTCTCACTGCTTTCCTTCTCAGGGTCTTCCCCGTCTTCATCACTGTCTGCCTCCTCATCATCCTTTCCTTCTTCCGTACTCCCTTCCTGCTCTTCTGTATCTCCTGTCCCGGAATCTCCGCCTTCCGGCTCTCTGTTTCCGGGTTCTGCCTGGGAAGTTCCCGGCATATCCTTTCCCGTGGTAGCTTCAGCCGGCCCGGACGATCCCGGTCCGGCGGCGGAAGAGGTAACAACCTCTGCCTGCTTGTCTGTAGTATATTGCGGCATGGACGGTCCTCCGCCCGCTTGTCCTGTGGTGTAAGCTGATGCATTGATGCTGCTGACTGTCAGGACCACGATCAGAAAGAAGACCATGATCTGCCTGAAAATACTACTCACTCCTTCGCCTCCATTTCTGTAAATTTTTAATAATATTACCATTATTTTACAGTATTGTCAAATAAAAAAGGCACTGCCTTTCCGGAATCCCTCCCGGGAAGGTCATGTGCCTTTTTACACTTCTTTTGTTTTTCTTTTCCGGGGCAATTATGCCAGAGCAGCCTTATAGTTTGCCTCTACCGCATCCCAGTCCACGATGTCAAAGAAAGCCTTGACATAAGCCGGACGCAGGTTTTTGTATTTCAGATAGTAAGCATGCTCCCACACATCGATGGTAAAGATGGGGGTGTTGCCGGTTCCCAGGCTGATCGGATTATCCTGGTTTCCGCTGTTGGAAAGGACCAGCTGGCCGTCCGGTGTTACAGAAAGCCATGCCCATCCGGATCCGAACTGGGTGAGGGCCAGGTTGGAGATCTCCTCTTTGAACTTCTCAAAGCTTCCGAAGGTCTCGGCGATCTTCTGTCCGAGTTCCCCTTTCGGCTCTCCGCTTCCGCCGGGCTTTACGGTTGAAAAGTAGAGATTATGGTTATAGAATCCGCCTCCGTTGTTGCGGATTCCTGTTCTCAGTGCCGCATCTTCAATCTGATCCAGGCTTCCCAGCAGGGTGGCAATATCCATGTCCTGCACGCCTGCTTTTTCAGCGAGGGTATTTAAGGTTGCTGTATAAGCCGCATGGTGCTTACCGTGGTGGGTCTCCACGGTCAGGGTGTCCAGTACCGGCTCCAGAGCATCCGGGGCAAAGGGTAATTGATACTGTGTAAACATAATAGTTCCTCCTTCCACTCCTGAAATAATATAAAAATCAAAACCGCATTCAGCGGTCGATTTTGCTGATGGACTCAATGGCCACGATTCCGCCCCGGACCACTTCCACATTGCTGAAGCGGGCCATGAGAAGGGCGATCAGGTCATTATTCCTTCCTTCCGTACTGACATTTTCGATCAGAACACTGTCCAGCCCATAGTCGATTACTTTGGATTTGAAAACCTGGGCAATCCGGAAGACCTCTTCTTTCTCGGGATCCGAACAATTGTGGACCTTTGCAAAGAGGATTTCCTTCATATGGGCAGAAGCATCGGTAATATCGTTAAGCTTGATGACTTCGACGCAGCGGTTCAGCTGCTTCTTGATCTGCTCAAATGTAGCATCATCAGAAGAAAGTCCTATAGTCATTCTTGATATGGTGGGATCTTCGGTCTCTCCCACTGTAATGCTGGTGATATTATAGGATTTGCCCGCCATGAGACCGGCGATACGCGCAAGGACACCAATCCGGTTCTCCACATACATAGAGACCCATCTTTTCTTTTTTTCCGTATTGATCTCTCTCATAAAGCGCCTCCTATAAAATGATATCCCTGAAGCTGGCGCCTCCCTTGATCATGGGGAGAACCAGCTCGTCCGGTGAAACGGCACATTCCACTATGACCGGTTTGTTGTTGGCTTCAGCGTATTCCCTGGCAGCCAGGATGGTCTCCTTAAGCTGCGCGTCTTCTGTGACCAGGAATCCTTTTGACCCGTATGCTTCCGCGATCTTCACAAAGCTGGGAGAGTATTCCGGGCATTCAAAGCCGGGGGTTCCGCATTTGCCCACACAGGATCTGTGCTGGCAGAGACAGGTGGCAGGGTACCTCTTCTTGAGGAAGAGAGTCTGCATCTGGCGTACCATGCCAAGCTTCTGGTTATTTAAGATTACGTTGACCAGAGGAATCTCCTCGCATACAGCGGTGGCCATCTCCTGGATGTTCATCTGGAAACCGCCGTCTCCGCTGATGGATACCACGGACTTGTCCGGGCAGCCGATCTTTGCGCCGACAGCCGAAGGCAGGCCGAAGCCCATGGTCCCGAGGCCGCCGCTCTGGATCAGTCTGTGCTCCGCATCAAGTTTCAGATACTGGGAAGCCCACATCTGGTGCTGTCCCACATCCGAAGTGAAAATGGTATCCCTGTCCGCATAGAGTTCATTCAGGGTCTCCATGATCTTCTGGGGGCTGACCCCTTTTCTGACTTTCATTTGTAAAGGATGTTCTTCATCCCATCCTTTTACTTCCTTTACCCACCTTGTGTGGGTCATGGGCGCCGTGTGCTCCAGAATCTTTGTGATCGCAGTCTTTGCGTCTGATACGATGGGAATGTCCACCGTGACATTTCTGGATATGGACGAAGCCTCGATATCTATATGCACCACCTTGGCATTGGGTGCGAAATACTTGACGTCTCCCGTTACCCGGTCGCCGAAACGGCAGCCGATGGCAAACATGAGGTCGCATTCGTCAGCCACCCGGTTGGCGGCATAGGATCCGTGCATACCGATATCGCCGACGAAAAGGGGATGATCCGTGGCGATGGCGCCGCGTCCCATCACGGTAGTGACAACAGGGATGTTGAGTTTCTCAGCCAGCTCCGTCATTTCCTTCTGGGCATGACCCAGATTTACGCCGCCCCCGATCAGGAACATGGGCTTCTTTGCCCTTTTCAGCAGGGAGATCGCCTTTTTCAGCTGTCCCATATGGACCCCTTTATTAGGCTTGTATCCCCTTATGCTGATGCTGGTGGGATAGGATGTGGATCCCAGCTCCGCCATCACGTCCGTGGGAAGATCGATCAGGACAGGACCGGGCTTTCCGCTCCTTGCTATATAAAAGGCTTCTTTGATCCGCTGGGCAAGGTGTTCCCTGTTGCGGACCATAATGACGAACTTTGCCACATTTCTTGTGACACCGACAATATCCACCTCCTGGAATGCGTCATTGCCGATCAGTTCTTCCGACACCTGACCGGTGAAGCATACCAGCGGAATACTGTCATAGTTGGCATTGGCGATACCTGTTACCAGATTGGTCGCACCGGGGCCGCTTGTTACCAGGCAGACGCCCACTTTTCCCGTCGCTCTGGCATAGCCGTCCGCCGCATGGATCAGACCCTGCTCATGCCGCGGAAGAACCAGACTGATGCCGTGCGCGTCATGCAGCGCGTCCAGAAGATTGACGACCATTCCGCCCGGATAAGCAAAAATGGTATCAACGCCTTCTTTCTTCATCGCTGTCACAAACAGCTGATTCCCTGTCATCTTCATTACTTACACTCCTTACTGTATCATCCCTGTCTGTTATAATTGATCAGACAACCCTTCAAAATGATTTCTCTCTCGTCGTCCGTCAGGCTGCCCATCTTTAATGTGAAGGGCAGAAGCTCCTGTCCGCGGACCACATATGCTTCAAACTCCTGTGCCTTTTCCCGCACGGCCTTGGCCACGCCGGGCACAAAAATGTAATCTCCGTTGCTAAAGGGCAGGTCTCCCTCCTCGATCAGGAAGGGAAGCATACCCCAGTTGATCAGGTTGGACCGGTAGCGCTTTGTGGCATATTCATTTGCCACGTTGGCCCATCCTCCCAGAACCTTCTGGCAGGAAGCCGCCTGCTCCCTGGCCGATCCGTCTCCCGGCTTGACCGCGAAAATGGTGCTTCCCACGCCAAGGCCGGATACTGCTCCTTCTCCCAGGGTCTTTTCTATTGCCGCCAGGACCGGTCCGATCTCCGGAAGAGCCTTTTCCATGTCTTCTCCGGCTTCGATTGCTTCCTGGGCTTTACGGACTTCCTTGGCCCTGCCCACATAGGCCGGGTCTTTTCTGGACAGAGCAAACTCTGCCAGTCCCAGCGGATTGGACCGGTAGGAAGAAGTCTCGCCCGAGGGGATCAGTTCGTCCGTGGTTGTCACGGGATCGTGGATCTCGCTGACACATTTTAATATCAGATTTTCCGGCAGGGCGCTCATCTTCGGCCAGTCCTTGATATTGGGTCCGAAGTGGATCTCTGTATCCGGATCCGCCACACCCTTGCTGTCAAAGACACGGTTCTCGTAGATGGAAGCGTCAAAATGATACTTCCTGCCGCTGTATTCCATATCCAGATCTGTCGCCGGTGTCAGGAAGCCTCTGGCCGCCGCTGTCGCCGCGATGGATCTGGCATCCATCAGAGCCACGGAGGCAATCTGGCCGTTCTGCAGCTTGGATCCCTCCCGGTTGGGGAAGTTTCTGGTGGAATGACGGATGCTTAAGCTGTTGTTGGCAGGTGTGTCGCCCGCGCCGAAGCAGGGACCGCAGAAGGCGGTCTTGATGATAGCGCCGCTGGCCATCAGGTCTGCCGCCGCTCCGTTCCTCACCAGCTCCATGAAAATGGGGGTGCTGGCCGGATAGACGCTTAATGTGAAGGCATCCGCTCCGATGGACCTTCCTTTAAGGATATCGGCTGCCGCGCACAGATTCTCAAATCCGCCGCCGGCACAGCCGGCGATGATTCCCTGTTCCACATAAAGCTTTCCGTCCAGGATCTTGTCTGTCAGTTTGTAATCCACCTGTCCGTCCAGGCTCACCAGAGCCTTCTGCTCACAGTCATGAAGAATGTCGGCAAGGTTCCTGTTCAGCTCTTCAATTGTGTAGGCATTACTGGGGTGGAAGGGCATGGCGATCATGGGACGGATCTGACCCAGATCGATTACCACTGCTCCGTCATAATAGGCCACATGGCCCGGATTCAGTTCTTTATAGTCATCCTCTCTTCCGTGGATCTGGTAGAATTCCCGGATCACTTCATCCGTCTGCCAGATTGAGGAAAGACAGGTGGTCTCTGTGGTCATGACATCGATGCCGATCCGGAAGTCAGCGGAAAGCTTGCTGACGCCGGGTCCCACAAATTCCATTACTTTATTGTTTACATAGCCGTTGGCAAATACTGCTTTGATGATCTCAAGGGCCACATCCTGGGGTCCGACGCCTTTTACCGGCTCTCCCGTCAGATAAACCGCGATCACACCGGGCATATTGATGTCATAGGTCTGATTCAGCAGCTGTTTTACCAGCTCCGGTCCTCCTTCGCCCATGGCCATGGTTCCCAGCGCTCCGTAGCGGGTGTGGGAATCCGATCCCAGAATCATGCTTCCGCCGGCTGCCAGCATTTCGCGGGCGAACTGATGGATGACTGCCTGGTGGGGCGGTACATAGACTCCGCCGTACTTTTTGGCACAGGTAAGGCCGAACATGTGGTCATCCTCGTTGATCGTTCCGCCTACGGCGCAAAGGCTGTTGTGGCAGTTGGTCAGCACGTAGGGCATGGGGAACCGGGTCAGGCCTGATGCCCTGGCTGTCTGGATAATGCCCACATAGGTAATATCGTGGGAAGTCAGCTTGTCAAAGCGGATCTTCAGTTCCTCCATATTGCCGGAGGTATTGTGAGCTTCCAGGATTCCGTAGGCTATGGTCTCTTTTGCCGCGTCTTCCTTTGCGGGAAGGGGACAGCCTGCCGCCTCGGGGAGGACCTGTCTGCCCTCTTCGTTATCTTCGATCAGTCGGGTGCCGTCAATCAGCCAGGCACCGGTATTCAGCAGTTTTGTCATTGTATATCTCCTTATTTCTCCAGGATCAGGCCGGTACGGTAAGCTTTCAGAAGCTCTTCCAGGTCTTCGATGGTCTCCACCATCTGCCGGCCTTCATCCGTATCTCTTACACGCTCGCGGTGGGCTGAGAACTCCCGGATGACTGTACTGGAGTGAATATCTTTTTCGTTTTCTATAATATCCTCTTTGGAGGTAAATGCCTCATGGGATACCAGACGCAGACCCCTGGAATTGTAGATCAGTGTGTAGCCCGCAATACCGGTGGTCTTCTGGTAAGCTCTGGAAAAGCCGCCGTCAATGATCATGACCTTGCCGCCGCATTTGACCGGAGACTCGCCTTCCTTGACATGAACAGGCATATGGCCGTTGATGATATGTCCCCTGTCCGGATCCATGCCGAATTCCCTGAGGATGCGGTTTACCACTTCTTCATTGTCGATCAGGGAGTAATAATGGTCTTTGCGCTCTCTGTGAACTTCCTTGTCCGCCACATAGTAGCGTTCAAATGTGGCCATCTTCTCCTTGCCGTAGACCGGTGAATTCTCGTTGGACCAGATATACCACATGATGTCCTTGCCGAACTCATGGGCCTCCTGATTCTCCTGCTCATAATATCCCTGTCTGGCAAAGTATTCCAGAATGTCGTAAAGTTCCTTGCCGGCATAGGTCCTGTTGCCGATCTCCACATTACGGAACTGCCCGTTCTCGTCCAGAGGCACGCAGCCGTGGTAAAGGAGATAGGAATTATGGCAGAGGTACATGCTTCCGTTATTGAACATGAAGCGGATGTGGTCCTGCAGCTTGTCACAGTTGCGGAAATTGAGGCAGAGCCTCTTCATGAGTGCTTCCTCAGCTTCGGACAGAGCGTAGGGGTCCGCCGGGTCTACTGTCGGGAATGACTTGTCAAGGAGCTCATACTCCTTACCTTCTATAGTAACAGTGCCCCGTTCATAGTCGATCTTGTCCAGAAGCAGCCTCTTCTCCATGCCGAACTCCGGTCGGCGCATGATCAGCTGTCCCTCAAGCTTGAACTGGATGATGGCAATAGCCTTGTGCATCTTCTGGTTCAGCATGATTTCCCGGGAATCCGCATCGTCGGCTCCTGAAATGGTAAAGCAGTCACAGGGATCGTCAGCGTAAGTCTCTATGGCAAAGCTTGCCAGAGGCACCAGGTTGATCCCGTAGCCGTCCTCCAGGACCGGAAGATTATTATAGCGGGCACAGAGGCGGATAACATTTGCCACGCAGGCACTGTGTCCCGAAGCGGCGCCCATCCATACCACATCATGGTTTCCCCACTGGAAATCCACGTTCTTGCTCTTCATCAGATAGTCCATGATGATATGAGGACCGGGACCTCTGTCAAAGATATCACCGATCACATGGAGTCTGGTAACCGTAAGAGACTGGATTACCGCTGCCATGGCAACGATAAACTCTTTGGCCCTGCCGATCTTGATGATGGTATCAAAGATCTCGTTATAATACTCTTCCTTCTCCACGACCAGGTTGTTTTCACTCATAAGCTCCCAGAGGATAAAGGAAAAGTCCTCCGGCAGACTCTCGCGGAGCCTGGATCTGGTGTACTTTGCGGATGCCTCCTTGCAGACGGCGATCAGCCGGTGAAGAGAGATCTTATACCAGTCAAGCAGGTCTTCCTGGGAAAGTTCCTGCTGCATAAGCTTGATCTTTTCCTCGGGATAGTATACAAGTGCCGCGAGACTTTTCTTCTCCCGGGCACTCAGTGTATTGGCAAATACGTCTTCAATTTTGTTGCGGATCGCGCCGGATCCGGTTTTCATAATATGAAGAAACTGCTCGTATTCCCCGTGTACATCCGACACGAAATGCTCTGTCTCCTTGGGCAGGTTAAGCCTGGCCTTTAAGTTGATGATCTCAGTGGATGCACTGGCTACGTTGGGATATTTGGTTGACAGTATTTCCAGAAATTTCTGTTTGTTTTCCATATGTAGGTCCCCCGTGGGATCACTGATCCCTTTCTTCCATCTCCTGTGTCAATCTCAGATATTGCCGGGTCTCGATGAAGGGTATTCCTCTGCCTCTGACATAATCCTCCGTAATGGTCACTCTGCCGATGTTATCATCTTTAGGAATTTCATACATGATATCCAGCATGATATCCTCTATGATGGCGCGCAGTGCTCTGGCTCCCGTATCTTTCTCCAGAGCCTTGCAGGCAATCGCGTCAAGGGCTCCTTCATCAAATCTGAGGTCCACCTCATCTAATGCAAGAAGCTTCTGATATTGCTTCAAAATTGCATTTCTGGGTTCTTTCAGAATAGCAACCAGCATATCTTTTGTCAATGGGCTCAAAGTAAATATAACAGGCATCCTCCCGATAAACTCGGGTATCATTCCGAACTTTCTGATGTCCTCCACCGTCACATGGGACAGATAGTCTTCCCCGTCGCCTTCCCGCTTTTTCAATCCGCCGGCAAAGCCCATGGATGAATTTTTGGAAAGACGCTCCTTCACGATCTTCTCCAGATCCGGGAAGGCCCCTCCGCAGATAAAGAGGATGTTCCGGGTATTCATCATGACCGTGGGAACCATGGCGTTTTTGGCGCTGGCTCCGACCGGCACCTCCACTTCGGCTCCCTCCAGAAGCTTGAGAAGTGCCTGCTGTACTGACTCCCCGCTCACATCCCTGCTGGTCGTATTCTTCTTTTTGGCCAGCTTGTCAATCTCGTCTATAAAGACGATTCCCGTCTGGGCCTTTTCCACGTCATTGTCCGCATTGGCCAGAAGCCTGGACAGGACGCTCTCTACATCGTCTCCGATATAGCCTGCCTCCGTCAGGGAGGTGGCGTCACAGACTGCCAGGGGAACATTGAGCATTCTTGCCAGAGTCCGGACAAGATAGGTTTTTCCGGATCCCGTGGGTCCGATCATCAGCATGTTGGACTTGTCGATTTCTATCTCGTCCATGGTATTGGTGATGACTCTTTTATAATGGTTGTAAACTGCCACTGATATAACCTTTTTGGCATGATCCTGGCCGATCACGTACTCATCAAGCCCGGCCCGTATTTCATGCGGGGCGGGAATGGACTTCATGGTAAGAGCCGGTTCCTCTTTTTTTTCTTTCTTTTCCGGGGCCTTTGGCGCAGGCTGCGGCCCGCCGGCTCCCAGTTTGTTCATGTCAATATTGGACAAATCCAGAAACTGTATGCCGCTGCCCGGCATGCCTCCGGAGAAGGCATCCATGGACCTCTGCAGGCAATCCGTGCATATATGAGTCCCTCCCGGCAGATGGATCAGCGTGGCTCCCTGAGAGGAGGTCCTTCTGCAGACAGAACAGAATTCCGTATCGGCTTTCTTTTTTTTCTCCTGTTCGTCCTGTTCCTTATCGTAACTCATTATCCGTATCTCCTTGCTTTCTTCCTGGTCCTGCTTAAGAGAATGGCTTCTCCCAGTACCATGTCCTCCGGCGTAGTGATCTTGATATTTTCATAGCTGCCCGCAAAAATTCTGACCGGGAGTGTCCCATAGGTTTCCATAACCATGCCGTCATCCGTCATGGACAGGTCTCCCGCCTCATACATTTTGCGGTAGGCATCAAGAATCTCGCGGTAGGAGAAACACTGGGGCGTCTGTACCTGCCACAGGGTGCTCCTGTCCGGCGTATCTTCCGCCACCTGGTCTTCGTTGACCACTTTGATGGTATCCTTGACCGGGGTGCCGATAATACAGGCCTTGTCAACCTTGACCCTGCGGATGCACTGCTCGATCCACTCTCTTTTGATAAATGCTCTGGCCCCGTCGTGAATCAGGACATAATCCGGATTGTCGGCGGCTTCCAGGCCGTTCATGACAGAGTCAAATCTTTCGTATCCTCCCGTCACGATCCGGACCTTGTCAAACTCGTTGCGCGACACGATCCTTCTGGCATATTTTTCTTCGCCTTCTTCCACCACGAGGATGATCTCGTCCACCGAGCTCTCCTGGAATTCATGCAGAGGATAATAGATAACAGGTTTGCCGAGAAGTGTCAGATATGCCTTGTTCTTCGCAGCCCGCATCCGGATTCCTCTTCCGGCTGCAAGCAGTATGGCACTTACTTTGTCTTTCATAATAAACCCTCCCTGCCGAAGCAGTCAGTGTTGTGTCATAATGGCAAAGGTATCAGCGCTGGCCGATCTTGAGACCGGGAACCGCATTCAGATCCCACCCGTGCCGTACTCCGTTTATGTAATCATAATATCCTGCCGCCCCGATCATGGCCGCATTATCCGTGCAGTAGCCGGGGGAAGGATAAAACAGTTGTTTTCCGTCTTGTTGGCAGGCCTTCTTCATCTGGCTTCGCAGCAGGCTGTTGGAGGCGACGCCTCCTGCCAGGGCGATCTTTCCGATCCCCAGATTGCGGGCTGCTTCCATGGTGTGGTCGGTCAGGACATCCACCACCGCCTGCTGGAAGGAAGCGGCCACATCCTCCGTCACCACTTCTTCTCCCTTCATACCGCACTGGTTCAGATAGTTGAGCACTGCCGATTTAAGCCCGCTGAAGCTGAAGTCGTAAGGACTGTCGGCAATCTTTGCCCTGGGAAAGATGATGGCCTCCGGATTTCCTTTTCTGGCGGCCAGATCGATCTTGGGTCCGCCGGGGTATCCCAGACCGATCGCCCGGGCCACCTTGTCAAATGCTTCTCCTGCCGCGTCATCCCTGGTCCGGCCTATGATTTCATAGAGGCCGTAATCCTTTACCAGGACCAGGTGGGAATGTCCTCCCGATGCCACAAGGCAGAGAAAAGGAGGCTCCAGATCCGGATGTTCTATATAGTTGGCACTGATATGGCCCTCTATATGATGGACTCCCACCAGGGGCTTGCCCGCAGCGTAGGCCAGAGCCTTGGCTTCGGCCACTCCCACCAGGAGGGCGCCTACCAGACCGGGTCCGTAGGTGACCGCAACCGCGTCGATCCCGTCCAGGCCGGTCCCGGCTTCCTCCAGGGCATGTTCGATCACCTGATTGATCTTTTCAATGTGTTTTCTGGATGCGATCTCGGGCACAACACCGCCGAACACTGTGTGCAGGGCAATCTGTGTGTAGATCACATTTGACCGGACATGTCGTCCGTTTTCCACCACCGCGGCCGCTGTCTCATCGCATGAGGTCTCGATGGCCAGTATATTGACATTCTTTTCTTCCATATTATCAGTCTTCCTCAAATTGAAGAAGGGTACTTTTCCCGTCTTTTCCCGGCTCTGCGGCAGGGAAAATCTTCTTCACGTCCGCCATGTAGGCCTCAGGCTTTACCAGTGACGGACTGTAGTGGGTCAGCCAGAGTTCCTTTACACCGGCATCCCTGGCAATTTCCGCCGCTTCATAAAATGTCATGTGTCTGTACTCAATCGCTTTTTCCTTTTTGTCCGGCTCCCCGTACATGCCTTCGCAGATGAGCAGATCCGCTCCCGCCGCATTTTTTACAATAGAGGGAGCAGGCCGGGTGTCGGTCGTATAGGTGCATTTAAGACCCTTTCTGGGAGGACCAAGCACCAGCTCCGGATAAAGCTGCCTGTCTTCCAGGCTGATGATCTCGCCTTTCTGCAGGCGGCTCCAGTACTTCATGGGCACGTCATTTGCCCTGGCCTTTTCCACATCGAACTTGCCGCTTCTGTCGACCTCGATGGTGTAGCCGTAGCAGACCACGTTGTGGCGGACCTTAAATGCTGTGATCCTGAGACCCATGGCCCTGATTTCCTCCTCAGGCCCCTTCAGTTCATGGAATTGAATGGGGAAGGGCAGGTCCGGCGCGATCACTCGCAGGGAATTGACCACATGGGCAAGGCCTTTCGGTCCCACCATGAGCAGGGGCTCCGTCCTCTGGGCGTTGCCCATGGTCAGGAGGAGACCGGGAAGACCGCTGATATGGTCGGCATGGTAATGGGTAAAGCAGATCACTTCTATGGGTTTGAAGGTCCAGCCTTTTTCCTTGATGGCAACCTGGGTTCCTTCTCCGCAGTCAATCAGCAGGCTGCGTCCGTTGAACCGGGCCATCAGTGATGTAAGCTTTCTGTACGGCAGCGGCATCATTCCGCCGCAGCCGAGCAGGCATAATTCAAGCATGGTTATCCTTTCGTATCTCTTATCTGACCGGACAGTCCCACCGCATGAGTACGGCATCTTCCTCCGGGTGCCTGTAATAGCGCTCCCGCCGTCCGATCTGTAAGAACCCCGCATGTTCATAGAGGGTGCGGGCAGCCCTGTTGGATTCTCTCACCTCGAGAAATATGGTTCGGATCCCCCTTTCCCGGGCAAGCCGGAGCATTTCCCCGACCAGTCTTTTTCCTATGCCCTGTTTCCTTAAAGAGGGGCTTACAGCCACGGTGGTGATATCCGCCTCGTCAAGGACCGTCTTCATAATGATCAGTCCCGCAAGGCTATCCTCCTCCGCTGCCAGGGCGGCGTAATCTCCCGCCCGGAAGATTTCTTCCAGGCTCTGTCTGGTCCAGGGGTCCGTAAAGCAGGCGTAAAGCAGTTCCGCTGCTTCCTCCACATCTGCGGGCACCATTTCCCTAATTCTCATCCGGAAGATGACCTCCTTTTCTGGCAAGTTCTCTTTCGGCCTGGGACTTTCTCAGGTAAATGGGCGCGTGTTCCGCCGCTGTCTGCATGCGTCCCTCCGAAGCCAGAGCCAGAGCTCTTACACCCACGGCGCCGGCTCTCTGCCGGGACAGGTGGGGCGGAGCGATCCGGTAAGGGACGCGAACCTTATCTCTGATAGCTTCTGTATTTACCGGTACGCCGTCACCCAGAAATGTGACGGGCAGACCGGTCTCGTTGACCTTTTCCAGTATGTCCTCAACCGGGCATGCTTCCTGATCCGATACCACAACAAGACCCCGGCTGTCAAAACGGTAAAGTCCTGTGTAGACCTGCTTTCTTCTGGCATCCATCATGGGGCAGACAATCCCGTCTGTCCCGTAGAGACAGCAGGCCAGCCCTTCCAGGGTGGGAACGGAAATCAGGGGGCGGCCCAGAGCCAGCCCCAGCCCCTTGGCCGTGGCCGACCCGATCCGCAGACCCGTAAATGAACCCGGTCCCGCAGCGATGGCAATGGCATCGATTTCGGACAGGTCCGTCCGGGTCATCTGCACGATCTGGTCGATCATGGGCAGTAAGGTCTGTGAATGTGTCAGTTTATAGTCTACCGTGTATTCGGCAATCACTTTATTCTCATCAAGTATGGCAGCAGAGGCGGTCTGACCCGAGCTGTCAATGGCAAGAAGCTTCATTATTCCACCTCTTTCACGGTAATTTTACGATAGTCAAATCCTTTTTCCGGATCTTTCTCGATCCGGATCCATGTCAGGCTTTCCGGCAGGAGGCAGTCGACGCGGACCGGCCATTCGATCAGGCATACGCCCTCTCCTTCCAGATATTCGTCAAAGCCGATCTCGTACATTTCCTCCGGGTCCGCAATCCGGTAGGCATCAAAGTGATAGAGGGGCAGTCTGCCATCCTCATAGACCTGCATGATGGTAAAGGTGGGGGAGTTGACCGGCCCGCTAATGCCGAGCCCTTTGGCAAATCCCTGTGTAAACACGGTTTTGCCTGTACCCAGATCCCCTTCCAGGCAGTAGACACTGCCGGCTTCTGCCTTTTGTCCGAAGGTCTGACCGAGAGCAAATGTCTCCTCAGGCCCGTGGCTTTCCACGATCATGCTTTTCCACCGTTTTCGCGGATATGTCTGCGGATAAATTCAATGATGGTATCTTTCTGATCCCCCATGGCGCCGGTGGGCATGAGGAAGGCTCTGTTCCTTCCCGTATAAAGGACCAGGACCGGCTTCATGACAGTTACCCTGTTCACATCTTTCCATGCGAAGTCAGCCGCGTCACCCAGAACTTCCAGATGAAGGCCGAACTCATCAACCATGTAATGGAACTCGTCCTCGTAAACCCTGTTGGCTTTGTTGGCTTTCTTTCCCTGTATATAGGTGCTTAAGGGATAGAAGACCAGAAAGACAAATGCACATACCAGGCTGTAGATAAGATTCTGGTGTCTGATCAGGTTGTAGATAGGCCACACGATACCGATCACGGTACAGAGGATGGTCACGGGCTGTGAATATGTATGACGGAAGACGAAGGGAATCAGTTCCCTGTCCGTCACTCTGGCATTCACATAATAATGCTCTCCGACCGGTTTGGCCATCTCATGCTTTACTTCTTTTTCCGGCTCGGA
>CACZQE010000033.1 GCA_902783205.1 uncultured Lachnospiraceae bacterium
CACGGAAGAAGTGACAGAGGCAACGGAAGACACAGGTGAGACTGAGACGGACGAGCCGCCCAAAGGATACAGCGTTCTGACATACTGTGAGCCGGAAGAGGGCGGATTTGTCTCCGGAGACGGCTTTTTCGCAGAAGGTGATAATGCTCTCCTTGTAGCTTTCCCCTTAGACGGATATACATTTGACGGATGGTATGTTGACGATCAGCTGATTGAAAAGGGAGACACCCTCAATGTTGAAGACATTCATGCCGATCTGACATACATCGCAAGATTTAAGCGTGTAAACTTCACTGTCAAAGTTACGACAAGGAACAAAGATTACGGAACCGTATCCGGTGAAGGAAATTATAAACAGGGCGATACAGCCACTCTGACGGCCAAACCCGCTGAGGGATATACATTTGACGGCTGGTATGAGGACAACAGGCTGGTCAGCAAGAAGAGTACCTATGAGGTGACCGGCATCAGTGCTGACCATACTTTCATCGGTGTTTTCAAACCTGAGAAGCATTCAGTGAAAGTAACTGTCACTCCCAAAGAGGGAGGCAAGGTGACAGGGTCCGGCAAGTACAACCATAACAGCGACGTCAAGTTTACCGCCAAGGCATCCAAGGGCTACAAATTTGACGGATATTATATCAATAAGAAGAAGATCTCATCCAAGACAACATTTACTCTGAAGAAAGTGACACAGGATGTGTCTGTCACAGCCAGATTTGTCAAGGAAAAGGCTAAGGTCTATGAGATCACGTCCGGTATTGCCAACAAGGGCGGAACCATTTCCCCGTCCGGCAAGACGACTGTTGAAGAAAACGCAAGTATTACCTATACATTTGCCCCCAAGAACGGATATGCCATCCAGCAGGTATCTGTAGACGGCAAGAAGATCGGGGCCGTTAAGTCCTACACATTTAAAAATGTAAAGAAAGACCACAGGATCTCCGTAGCCTTCGCGCCTAAGAAGAATAATGAAAAGGGCGTCAAAAAGGATAAGATCATCACGGAAGCCGAGGCAAAGAAGGCAGCTGTGGACGAGCTTAAGGAAGCCGCAGATGATTCACAGGGCCGCAGCTCCGATGTCATCACACCTGAAGACTATGCCGAGATGAAAAAGGAAGGTACTCTGGAAGATGCCCTGAAGATTCCCGAGCAGACGGTTGTGGGCATGGACGATGCCCAGTCCCTTCCCAAAGAGGTGGATGATTACAACTACGATGAGGCTGAGGGCATCTGCCAGAAGCTGGATATCACGCCGGAGCAGGCAAAAGAGATGATCGAGTCGGGAGACGACGAGAATATTATCAGGGCTGCTTACGAGACAGGCTGTCTGGTGATCCTGGTCAATAACCAGTTCCTTACTCCCGGCGAAGAAGAAACGGTTTCCGATGTCTTTGAGGATGATACCACAGTCCACAACATGCTCGAATTCGTCAGGGCGATACTGACCCCGGACGACGAACTGCTTCTTGTGTCCGGAAAGAGGATGGCAGTGACACTGGCCATCACCAAAGGCGGAGAGCTTACGGATGATGAGAAGAAAGCCTTTGAGACGGCCGGTGCCGATGTGGATGAGTATTTCCACATGGACATCGTAAAGAAGGAACAGGGCGGACATTCCCAGATAGTTACAGAACTGAAGGATCCGGTGGAAGTGACGCTTCAGAAGCCGGCCGACAGCTCATCCGACTGCGTCATCCGTGTGCATGACGGAAAGGCGGAGGTTCTGGCGGATCTGGATGATGCGCCGGATACCATTACTATTAAAACAGATAAGTTTTCACCCTATGCATTTGGAACTCAGAAGAAACAGAACGGCTCCATGATGCCCCTGCTTATAGGAGGCGCTGCCATCGTCCTGATTGCGGCCATCGCCACGGTTATTCTGAGTAAGAGGAAGGAGAAATAATGGAAAAAATGAATCTGCATGATCTTGATAAAGTGAACGGCGGTTTTGAAGAGCAGAACGGAAACCTTCCCACAGCAGGGATGGAAATCGTCTGTCCCAATTGTCATAAAAAGGATCAGAACGCATTTGCAAAGAGTGTCCTCTTCGATCCCGAAATCGGCTCTGTTGAATACAGGTGCTCCTGTGGCTGCCGTTTCGTATGTTATAAAGGAAAGGTTATCCTGAGAAAAGACTGGGATGACCTGTGCGCGAAACATGGGATCAAATATGTGTTTTAGCCGGATTGCCGGCTGAAAAGGCAGGATAAGTCATGGATTATAATTCACCGCGGAATATCAAATACAGAAGAGCCCAGAATACCCTGATCATAGCCGGCCTGGGAATCATCCTCATGAGTGTATGGACGGCCATGAAGACAGCGGGAATCCTTGTCGCCAGGAAAAGCATGATCGTTGAAGAGATTAAACGCGTCGCACACTTGGAGGCGAATTCGGCAGAGGTAACGGATAATCAGATTTTCATTCTCGTGTTCCTGTTTATGAGTATTTATCTGCTGGTCGCAGTGGCGCTTCAGGTCTTCATCGGTTACTGCGCCTACTCGGAGGCCAGGGGAAAACGGCATTATCTTTACCTGCCCATGGCTATTCTGCTGACACTCAGAAAGTATGATCTTTTCCTGGATTATCTGGAAAACATTAATCATGTCAGTGACAAGATGATGCTGAGGGCGGGGACAGGGCCCTTCACCATACTGGCTCTGACCCTGATCGAACTGACCGGTCTGATTCTCGTCATAGATATGCTGGTGGCTGCCCTCATGGTCAAAGCCTACCGAAGGCAGGAAAAGAAGGAAAAACAGGAAGAAATGGCAGGGGAGTAATCGATGCAACTGGATTTTCACTATTATGCTACCTACTGCGCGGCATGCATTGCAGGCTGCAGTCATGAAGAGGC
>CACZQE010000034.1 GCA_902783205.1 uncultured Lachnospiraceae bacterium
AAATCCATATAGAGCACGTCTCCGGTCAGCGACAGGATTTTTGTACACATTTCTTCTTCCCATGAAGAGGGGGATGTCTGCCTGGTCATAATAAAAACCTTTCTGTAAAAAGGATTCTTTCGGGAAAATGAGTATCTCAGTCAAAGGAAAAGTCCGGTTCCGGCCCGGCACTTCGCATACCGCGCAGGAAGATGGCGCTTCCTTCGGGCCACTTTGCCTCCCTGAGGAGGGAGAGGATTTGCGCTCTGTCGGCGGGTCCGGGCTTTACTGTCTGCAGAAGGAAATCCAGCATATGCCGGTCCCGGTCCCTGATGACCATGCCAAAAGCCTCCGGACAATGATCATTAAGACAGCTTTTATACATTTTTTCCGCCTTTGGAGAAAGATCGTGAGGACTGGTCAGTCTTACAAGAGCAGACCGGACCAGAAGACGCGGATCTTCCGTGCGCAGGGCGCTTTCAAAAAAACTATCATATTTACTGTAGTCAGGCACAGAGTCGGTAAAGGCCTTTCTCAAACGAAATCCCACCCCGTTGATGGAGCGGGAGAAGAGATGGGCCGGCGCAATCTCATCGAGCCATTCATAGTATTCCGGGAAAAAGAGTGAGGCAGTCACCTTTCCCTCCCTGTCTTCGAAACGGACAAGGAGACTGTCCGGGATGCGCTCCACGAGGACGGGAAGCCCTGTCCTGTCCCTGTGACCGGCCCGTATGGTCAGACGGGAAAGCAGACGGCAGTTGGTAAAAACATCACTGCCTATGCCGGTAAGCAGGGGACCGAGGGAAAGGCTCTCCAGCTGTCTGCAGTTGTAAAATGCCCCATTATGAAGAACTGTTACAGGATCCGGGATCCGTACGGATCTGACGGAAGTCCTTGCGAAACAGTAGGGGCCGATTTCGGTAACAGGCTGACCGTCGATTCTGTCAGGCAGTTCTATATCGGGGTCCGGGCCGCCGGCTTTAAGGATTCTGATGCCTGCTGCCGGATTTCCTTTGCCTGCCGGTTCCCATTGTAATTCCGGGGACTTGCTGGATTCCAATTCATTTCACCTCGTTTTCGGAATGTTAACTGCATCATACCATGCAGGAAAAAACAATACAATGACAGGGCTGAAAGATTTTTACTATGCTGACAGGAGAAATATGATAGAATAAAGGTCGAGGAGGTGGAATTATGAAGAAAACAGGTTTTATCGGCATGGGAAATATGGCCACGGCGATCGCCTCCGGGATGATCGGGAAAGGCCTCGCAAAAGGGCAGGATATACTGGCCTACGCTCCCCACTATGACAAGCTGAAAAGGAATGCGGACCGGATCGGCTTTGTTCCTGTTGAAGATATAAAAGAAATGGTAAGAGACTGTGATACGCTGATCATGGCATGTAAACCCTATCAGATTGAAGAGGTTCTTGATCAGATCGGCTCTCTGCTGGGAGGGAAAGCCCTGCTTTCCATTGCCGCGGGATGGGATTTTGACCGTTATGCCCCACTCCTGCCTCCTGAGACAAGATTTCAGTTTATTATGCCCAATACGCCGGTCATGGTGGGAGAAGGGGTCCTCCTCTTTGAGGAAAAGAACTCCCTCTTGGCTGACGAAAGGGAAGAATGGATAAGAGTTTTCGGCGCTCTCGGCATGGTGCGCAGCATACCTTCCCGCCTGATGGGAATAGCAGGCGCTATTACAGGATGCGGTCCCGCTTTTATTGACATGGTCATCGAAGCACTGGGAGATGCGGGTGTAAAATACGGTATAGCCAGAAAAGACGCCTATGCCATGGCAGCCAAGATGATCGCGGGCAGTGCCAGGCTGCAGCTGGAGACCGGAGAGCATCCGGGTGTCCTGAAAGATATGGTATGTTCACCGGCGGGAACCACGATCCGGGGAGTTGACGCTTTAGAACATGCTGGCCTGCGGGCAGCAATGATCGATGCCATCGACCGGATCATGAAATAAAAAAAAGGAGCAGATCTGATCTGCTCCTCTGATTTTTAACGATATTTGTTTAATTGAAATCCTTAATGCGGATTACATAGGAAACTTTACGGTTGTTGAGATAATTCTCGGTACGCTTTCCATAAGATTTGTATTTGGCGCCGTTCCGGTTACCCTTGGTAGCAACCTTGCCCTGGTCGAACCACACTCGCTTGCCCTTGCTGTTTTTACCGGCATAGATACAGGCATGAGGAGTGGTAAAGCATACAACGTCACCGGGCTGAAGATTGATTTTCTTGGCTTTCTTATAATAACGGATAACTTTTACGCCTTTGCCGAGGGATTTGCTGAGCTTGCCGCTTCCTTTTACATAGAAGCATTTACCCTTGCTGATGGCGCCGTATTCCTGAAGACACCAGGAAACATAAAGTGCGCAGTTGCACTTTCTTCCTTTTTTGATGCCCTTGGCCAGAGTTTTCTTGGTTCCGCCGTTGGAATAACGGAAGCCTTTGTTCTTTAAAATCTTTCCGACTTCAGTACAGACATCATACCATTCCTGAAGTTTCTGAGCTTTGATCTCTTCTTCGGTAAGCTCTTCCTCTGCAGGAACCTCTTCGGTAAGTTCAGTATCTGTCTCAGAAGTGTTAATTTCTGTAGACGCTTCAGCTTCTGTTTCCTGTGTTTCTTCTGCATGCGCTACTGTTGAATTGATAAACAGGAAGCTGAATGCGAAAATAAGTATTATCAGACTTGCTTTTAATTCAAATTTTTTAATCGCTTTCACAGCTATCTCCTTTTTTGTAACTTAGTAATGTGTGTTGACATTGGACATATTACTATAATTATTAACAATTGTCAAGAATCTGTTAACAATTCTGTAATAATTACAAAAATAATCACGAATATTTTGTAACAATTACAGCATTGATTTGTAAAAATTATAGAGGACTTTGTGGGTGCTCCAGTCCGGGTGACAGGACAATCAGACAAATTAGCTAAACGGGATATGATTATTCTGTGCAAAATGCATATAATTACATAAAAAGAATGGAGTGAAGACTATGAGATACGGGAAATTTCTGAAAAAAGACGGGGCCATCGGCTTTGTGGCACCCTCTTTCGGATGTAATATCGAACCCTACAGAAGCGGATTTGACCGGGCGCAGAAAGTATTTGCACAAATGTCTTACAGGAGCCTGCCCGGGCCTAATGCCTATGAAGGCAGCGGGATCGGTATCAGTAATAGTCCCGTGGCCTGCGCAGAGGAGTTTACGGACTGGTATGAGAGGGATGATACAGATGTCCTGATCTCCTGCGGCGGAGGAGAACTCATGTGTGAGACAATCGGCGAGATTGATTTCGAAAGAATCAGGAAAGCGCCGGCAAAATGGTTTATGGGTTATTCGGACAATACCAATCTGACCTTTCTGCTTCCGACACTCTGCGATACGGCAGCTATCTACGGCCCCTGTGCCGCAACTTTCGGCATGGATCCCTGGCACAGGAGTCTTTATGATGCCATGGAGATCCTGACCGGGCAGAGAAGGTCCGTGTCCGGCTATAAGGGATGGGAGAAAGAGAGCCTTAAAACGGAAGATAATCCCTTTGCCTCCTATAATATAACGGAAAAGTCCCGCTACATCTGTCCGCCCGGCGGGGAGACGGTGATGGAAGGCCGTCTTCTGGGAGGATGTCTGGATACCCTGTCCATCCTATGCGGCACAGTATACGACAGGGTCCGGGAGTTTGCGGACCGCTACAAAGAGGACTCCGTTATCTGGTTCCTGGAATCCTGCGACCTGCCCCCCATGGGAGTGCGGCGTGCCCTCTGGCAGCTGTCCCGCGCAGGCTGGTTTGACAATGCCGCCGGATTCATAATCGGGCGCCCTTATCATTACGGAGAGGAAATGCTGGGACTGGACCAGTACAGTGCCGTGACGGGCATACTCGGGGAAAGGGGGCTTCCTCTTGTGATGGATGCCGATATCGGGCATCTTCCGCCCATGATGCCTCTGATTACCGGCAGCAAAGCTCTGGTCAGGGCAAATGAAAAGGAACTGCATATAGAAATGTCTTTAGTCTAGATAAAAAAGAAGGAGTTGTCGTCAGACAACTCCTTTTCAGAAATATTCGGAAATCAGAGATCGGATCCGTCTTCCGGCGGGTCCTCTTTTACGGCCTGATTGATCAGGTCCATAATGATCGGTATGGCCCGGTTCAGGCTGCTTTCACTGAGGGCGCGGATATATTCGTCTCTCTCGTCGTATACATAATGAATGGCCTTCTGCAGTGTCTCCACGGTCAGCTCTTCTTCCTGGAGAACATAACTGTATCCTGAATTCTCAAAGGAAGCAGCGTTCAGAAGCTGGTCACCCCTGCTCTGGGATGCGGGGAGGGGAATCAGGATGTTTGGCTTCTTAAGGGCGAGGAGCTCACAGATCGCATTGGCCCCGGCCCGGGAAACGATCAGGTCTGTGGCCGCAAAAAGGTGTTTAAGTTCCTTTTTTGCATACTCGAACTGTTTGTATCCCGCTCTGTCTTCCAGGGAGGGATCATAATTGCCTTTTCCGCACAGATGGATGATCTGGAAACGATCCAGGAGATTATCAAGGCAGCCGCGTACAGCCTGGTTGATGGCAACGGAGCCAAGGCTGCCTCCCATTACCATGAGAACAGGCTTCTCGTCCGTGAAAGAACAGAGGGAAAGGCCTTCTTCCCTGCTGCCGCTAAAAAGTTCCTGCCTGATGGGGGAGCCTGTCAGTACCGCCTTGTCAGCCGGCAGATGGGACATGGTTTCCGGGAAATTACAGCAGACTTTGTCGGCGGAAGGAATGCAGATTCTGTTGGCCAGGCCCGGCGTGATATCCGACTCATGAATGATCACGGGGATATGTCTTCTCTTTGCGGCAAGAACCACTGGCACAGCCACAAATCCGCCCTTGGAAAAGACGACATCCGGTTTCAGCTTCCGCAGCAGATGGGAAGCCTGGGCATAACCTTTTAAAACCCGGAAAGGATCAGAAAAATTCTTCAGGTCAAAATAGCGCCGGAGCTTGCCTGAGGAAATGGCATGGTATGGTATGTTGATATCAGAGATCAGCCGGCTCTCAATACCGTTTTTGGAACCAATGTACTGAATGTCAAACCCCGCTTCTCTGAGTGAGGGCATAAGCGCCATATTGGGTGTGACATGCCCGGCCGTTCCGCCGCCTGTTAATACGATTCTTTTCATGAATATCTGCCTCCCCTGATTAATAATGCTTTGGTAAAGAAGCTCCGGTTCCGTGAGTTCCCTACAGACTGAAAAAAGTATAGCACTTTTTTTTGATGATGGGTAGATGCAAATGACGAAAAGAAGAGGGAATATCCAAAGAATCGTAGTCCGGCCATGCATGTCGTGTTATAATGGATAATCATCACAGGAGGAAAGATATATGACTCGTATAGGGATAATCGGCGCCATGGACAGTGAGATCAGGGCCCTGATCAGCTGCATGGAGGAAGTGGAGACTGAAAAAATCGCGTCTATGACATTTTATAAAGGAAAACTCTGGGGAAAAGATACCGTGCTGGTCAAATGCGGGGTAGGCAAAGTCAACATGACTGCCTGTACCCAGATCCTTGCCAGCATCTATAAGGTAGGCACACTGATCAATACAGGAGTGGCGGGTGCTCTGAAAAAAGGAATGCGTGTGGGAGACATTGTCATTTCCAGTGACGCGGTGGAGCATGACATGGACGCTACGGGCCTGGGATTTGAAAAGGGAGTCATTCCCTATATGGATGAATCCGTTTTCCGGGCGGATCCTGATCTGGTGCAGCTGGCAAAGGATTCCTGCCGGGCGGTAAATCCCGATGTGAACTGCTATGTCGGCAGAGTGGTGACGGGGGATCAGTTTATCAGCAGCCGGAAAGTGAAAAACAAGCTGGTAAAGACATTTGAAGGATTCTGTGCCGAGATGGAGGGAGCAGCCATGGCACAGGCCGCCTATCTGAACGGGATTCCCTTTGTGATCATCCGGGCAATCTCGGACAATGCGGATGACAGCGCCTCCGGAGACTTTGAGGAGTTTACGGAAAAAGCTGTCGAGCATACTACACATCTCCTGGAGGAAATGTTCCCCAGACTTCCTGACCGGTAAAAAAAGCGGCCCCGGGGATTCGTCCCGGGGCCTTTTTTAAGAGGGATTCCCGTGTCATAAAGAATCAGTAGTCCTCCTCGATGACATGAAAATCCATATAGTCAAAATCAACCGCCTCGATAAAGCTGTCCCGGTCAAACCTTGTTCCGGCATAGCGGAGGAATTCCTTTTTGTTCTTTTCAAGCCAGAGGGGCTTCTCCAGATCCATTTCATGGCAGGCATCCTCCAGACAGGCATAGACCTTCATGGTGCGTGTCATGGAGGGATCATTTTTCTCCACAAGCAGGTCTTTCAGCAGTCGGTTATCTTTTATCAGCTTACACCATATTCTCATCTTATCCTCCTGAGTCATAGAAAATTCTATAAAACTATGATACACTGAATATAGTTTTTTTGCGAGAAAATTTAAGGAGTCCTGCTTATGAATGTAATGATCATTATTATAATCCTTCTTCTGATCAGTTCAGCCTGTATGGCTTTTGTTGCGGTCAGGAGCGGAACAAAAAAACCGGTATCATCCGGCAGACCGTCCCGCCCCCTGCCGAAAAGGCCGGACCCGGTACCCGTTCCCGGAAAGATGCCGGACGGTCCGTCAGGAGGGATAATTCCGCCGACTGAAAAACCGGCCCCGGCAGGAGGCCTGCAAAAACCGGAAAACAATGAGCCGGCTGTTGCCGAAGATATTGATATATTATATCAGTATTCCCGCGAATACCCTGTCTGGGTGTGCGGATACTGTGAGACGGAAAACAGGCTGGAAGAGAGCAGATGCGCAGTTTGTAATGAGAGAAATGACAGAGGTTGAATATGTTTTGTGAAAAATGCGGAAGGAAAATACGCCCCGGAGCAGGAGCCTGCCCGGAATGCGGACATGAGGTGACCGCAACCGAGTACTGCGGCGGTTTCTGGGGAATCAATTCAGATAAAAAGGACGAAAGGCCGGAAGAGGAAGCAGCGCAGGCGGGAATGGTTCCGCCGGCTGAGGATCCGGTCATTCAGGCGGCTCCCCCTGACAGTGAAGCGGCGCCGGAGATAAGAAGGCCGCAAAGGCAGGCACACAGACAGATGCAGAGACAGGCACAGAAACAGAAAAGAGAAGACCATCTGAGACTGCTGCCCTACATCCTCTGCGGAATCCTGATCATAGTTTCCTTTGTACAGCTGCTTCAGATCCACGGAATGAGAAAGACCAATCATAAACTGAAAAGAGAAGCGCAGGAGTGGCGACGGGAAGCGGAAGCCGCGCAGGAAGAGCTGGAAGAAGCCGCCCGCCAGGAAAAAGAGTCAGAGGAAGAGACAAAAGATAATAATCAGAAAAAGGGCAAGAGTAAAGAAGACAACAGCAAAGAAGATAATAGCAAAGAAGACCAGGAGAAACAGGAACTGGAAGAGGAGATAGATTTTTCGGAATCCAGAGACGAGATATAAAAGAGAAAAATGCTGATGACAACTTATATATAATGAAGCGATACAGATTCAGCACAAGAGAAAGGAGCGCTTATGGGCAGTAACTATCGTTTTACATATGGAGTGGATCTGGTGTTCTGTATCGATGCGACCGGAAGTATGAATCCGATCCTGGATACAGTAAAGAACAACGCATTGAATTTCTATCAGGATTTTCAGAACATCATGGCCAAAAAGAATAAGCATGTCGAGGAGTTCAGGATCCGCGTGATCGCTTTCCGGGACTATTATTATGACCGGGCCGATGCCATGCTCACAACCGACTTTTTCCGTCTGCCGGATCAGACTAAGGAATTTGAGGCCTGTGTGAAGAGCATTACTGCAAAAGGCGGAGGGGATGACCCCGAGGACGGCCTTGAAGCGCTTGCCTTTGCCATGCGTTCCAAATGGAATCGTGAAACCATGAAAAAGAGACACGTGATCGTGGTATGGTCCGACGACGGAACCCACCAGCTGGGATTCGGAAAGGAAGCGTCAAACTATCCCTCCAAAATGGCATCGGATTTTGACGAGCTGACGAAGTGGTGGGGAAGCAGGCAGACACAGGGCCTGATGGACGAGTCCGCAAAAAGACTGCTTCTTTTCACCCCGAGCAAGGACAGCTGGACCACCATCCGTGATAACTGGAATAATGTAATCCAGTATGAGTCGGAGGCAGGGGCCGGACTTAAAGACTATGATTATGACCAGATTCTGAATGCAATATGTAATTCAATCTGACAGCCAGAATACAAGGAGAACATTCAGTGAATACATTTGCCGGTAAATATGATTTTCTCTTTCTGATTCACAAAGAGGCTGTGGAGGGAAAGGGCGAAGACAGCTTTTACTGCTGCGCGGATCCCCTGGACGGACAGTCCGCGGCCGTGGCGGTATTTGACGGCAGCGGCGGCGCGGGATCCAGGATTCATGAGGAATTCGGCGGACATACGGAAGCCTATATTGCTTCCCGCTGCCTGAGCGGAGCCATGTGTGACTGGTATCACGAGAACGGAAAAGGCCACTGGCGGTCGGCAGTCCAGTTGAGGGACAGCCTGAAAACCTCCTTTGAAAAAGCATTTTCCCTGTGCAGTGAAAAGAGCGACCGGAACCGGATGATCATGGGCAGCATGGTGAAAAGCTTTCCTACTACTGCAGCAATCGCCTACGCCCAGGAAGACCCGGAAGGGATTCTTGTTCATGTTATGTGGGCGGGCGATTCCAGGGTTTATCTGATGGACCGGGAAGGGCTGGCCCAGCTGACGGAAGATGACCTTGACGGTCAGGATGCCCTTGCCAATCTCTATGATGACGGTGTGATGACCAACATGCTGTCATCTGATGAGGAAGTAAAGCTTCACGCGAAAAGCTTCCGCATTTCAGGGCCGACTCTGATTTTTGCCGCGACGGACGGCTGCTTCGGTTATTTTCCGACACCGATGGACTTTGAGTATGTGATACTCTCGTCCCTGGACAGGGCCGGCAGGCCGGACCGTTTCAAGGAGAACCTGAAGGCCTGGTTTACGGAATATGCCGGCGACGACTTTGCCATGGGCCTTATGAGCTTTTTCCATGGTGATTTCCGCAAGCTGAAAAAAACATATGCCGGCCGGACCCGGTACATCTATAACAGGTACATAGAGCCTCTTTCCCGATGCCGGGAAGAAAACAGACAGGACACAGAGACATTTACGGCTGCTCTGTGGGAGGATTACCGGACCGGATATGAAAGATATCTGCAGAAAGAGAATGAATCATGAGCGAGATGATCAACGGATATGAACTGCTCCAGCCGCTTCAGAACCAGAATGCAGGCTTCTGCAAATGGACATTTGTGCGGCGCTACGGACATGAATACTTTTTAAAGGAATTCGTGGATCCTGTTTACCCGGAGGAAAACGCCCTGTCACCCGAACTTCGTGACGAGCGGATCCGGATCTGCAAGGATTATGAAGAATCCAAGAAAAAACTCTACCGGGCCATCAATGAGGCATCGGACGGCGGTGCGGTAAGGATCTGGGAATTCTTCCGTTCAGGATCCCGTTACTATATTGTCATGACCAAAGTGGTCAATGAAGGAATCGATATTGAGCGTATCACATCCCTTCCCATGGAGGACCGGATGCTGATACTGAAAAGCGCCGCGCACAGCCTGATGCTTTTACACCGGGCAAATGTGGTGCACTCAGACGTGAAGCCCGGAAACTTTCTTATTAAAAGGACTGCAAAAGGAAAGTATGTAACCCGGATCATAGACTTTGACTGCAGTTTCCTGGAGTCGGATCCGCCGGATGCCAGTGACGACCTGGGAGGAGACCAGGTTTATCTGGCGCCCGAAGCGGTAAGGTTTATGTTCGGAGAAGATGTAAAGATTACGACCAAGGCAGATGTTTTTGCCCTGGGTCTTCTGTTCCACCAGTATCTGACCGGAAGCCTGCCGGAATTCGACACCGGTGAATACGATTATGCGTGTGAAGCAGTCCTGGACGGTCAGGAAATTCTTCCGTCTCCCTCTCTGGAAGACCACCTGAGGGAGATGATCGGAGGAATGCTGAAAGCCGAACCGGAAGAAAGGTGGGACATGGAAAAGGTATTTCGCTGTCTCTGCGGGGAAAGCGCGGAGACTGCGGTTAAAGCAGAAATAAAAGCAGCCCCGGAAAAGAAAGAGGATCCGGGCGGGTTTGATCCGTCCAATCCCTGGAAAATGGCTGATGACAGCGACCTGTGGTAGAAACTGAAAGGAGAGTGAACCAATTGAATTTTAAGATATGTATAAGACATGCAGTCTGTGTCCTTGCTTTTTTCTTATGTATCTGTATCTTCCCTGCAGCCCTGAAGGTATCCATACAGGCAATGGGGGTAGAACTTTCCAGATCCATCAGCATGTTAAACCTGATCTTCGGTTTTGAAGTGGAAGGATATCATCTTGACGGGACGATCGTCCTTCTGATCACACTTTTTATTCCTCTGATCATGATTGTTCTGAATCTGATCGGGCAATCGCTGGGAAAGACACTGGCCATTATCAATATTGCTCTGGCTGCTGTGGATACTATCATCTGGTTCTTCTGCAGAGCCATGTTTCTTAAGGGAATCAGGGAAGAACTTTCCATGGGAGGATTCGACCTTTCCTCCATGGTACATGTGCAGCTTGGCGGAGGCTTTATCATGACTCTGCTCTTCTGCTTTATAATCGCTGTTCTAAGCATCCTTTCCCTTATAGGGATTCTTGACCTCAATACGGTTCTTGCGGGCAAAGCATATGACGATACGCCGGTAGCAGTTGCAAGGCCGGCGCCTGAGAGACCGGAACCCGCTCACGGAAGCGGATTTCCGGAACCTTCCTTCGTGCCTGAACGTGCGGAGGAAAAAAGCGACGAGCCCTGGGTATGTCCTAACTGCGGATCTGTTCTGCGGCCGGTCGCAAAGTTCTGTACTAAATGCGGGGCAAAGAAACCTGTTGCGGCAGCTGCCGCAAAGCCTGTTGGCGTCTGGGAGCCGGGGCCTGCAGCAGAAAGCAGTGATACAGGAAGCCATACGGTGAAGATGGATCCGGTAGATATCCCCCTTCCTGATATGCCGGTATTCCCGGCAGGAGGAGCAGACGCGCCTACGGTGCCGCCCGTATCCGAAGTGCCGCCGGCAATACCTGTGCCTGAGGCAGCTCCGGTGTCGGAGAAGCCGCCTGTAACGCCTGCAGAGCCGGTCGGGGGAAAAGAAAAGCCATCCTCCACATCAAAACTCTGGGGAACAGATGCGGATGCGGAAACTCCGTCCCCGGCAGCAGGAAGGCCGGCGGCTCCGCCGCCTGCAGGGCCTGCACCTGCTTCGCCGTCGGGAAAAGAAGAACACGGACCCGTATATATACCTTCGTCAGAGCCTTCATCTGAGGATCAGATGAAAGTCGACACACCTGACAGTCCCTGGAAAGCAGCGGGAGATGCAGATCTTGATTTTTAGGAAGGCCTTTTTTATACAAAAAAGATGATTTCATAAAAAATAGCAGGAAAGCAAATGTTATTCCTGCTATTTTTGTATAAAACAATCATTGTCAATTATCTTTTAAATTTGTATAATAAATATTCAGAAATAATACAATCAGGAGGAAACATAAGATGGGCCGAGTATATAATTTTTCAGCAGGTCCGGCTGTACTGCCGGAAGAAGTATTGAGAGAAGCAGCAGACGAGATGCTTGATTATCGCGGATGCGGTATGTCCGTAATGGAAATGAGCCACCGTTCAAAGGTATATGACGACATAATCAAGGAGGCGGAAAAGGATCTCCGTGATCTCATGGATATTCCGGATAACTATAAAGTACTCTTCCTGCAGGGAGGAGCTTCCCAGCAGTTCAGTGCGATTCCCATGAACCTCATGAAGAACGGTGTGGCTGATTATATCGTCACCGGACAGTGGGCAAAGAAAGCTTATCAGGAGGCATCCAGGTACGGAAAAGCCGTCAAGATCGCATCCTCCGAAGATAAAACATTTACCTATATTCCGGATTGTTCCGACCTGCCGATCGATGATGATGCGGACTATGTGTACATTTGTGAGAATAATACAATTTACGGAACAAAGTTCCACCAGCTTCCCGATACAAAAGGGAAGACCCTTGTGGCAGATGTGTCTTCCTGCTTCCTTTCCGAGCCGGTTGATGTCAAAAAGTACGGCGTCATCTATGGCGGCGTACAGAAAAATGTCGGACCGGCAGGTGTTGTGATCGTGATCATCCGTGAGGATCTCATCCGTGATGATGTAATGGAAGGTACACCGACCATGCTCAAATACAAGACCCAGGCAGACAAGGACTCCCTTTACAACACACCGCCCTGCTACGGAATCTATATCTGCGGCAAAGTGTTTAAGTGGCTGAAAAAACAGGGCGGACTGGAAGCCATCAGGGAACACAATGAGAAAAAGGCAAAAATCCTTTATGATTTCCTTGACAGCAGCAGCCTCTTTAAGGGAACCGTGGAAAAGAAAGACCGTTCTCTGATGAATGTGCCTTTTGTCACAGGCGACAAGGACCTGGATGCGGAGTTTGTGGCTGCAGCAGAGCAGGCAGGATTTGTGAATCTGAAAGGACACAGAAGCGTGGGCGGCATGCGCGCGTCAATCTATAATGCGATGCCTCTGGAAGGCGTGGAAAAGCTGGTCGCATTTATGAAAGATTTTGAGGAGAAACACTCCTGAATACGGAGATATGGCAAATAAAATATATAATTATGAACTGTTCACAAATAAAAAAGAAAAACTGAGACGGTTCCAGAGATCCCGCATCCGGAGAAACAGGATGCGCATCTTTGTTGCCGCGGGGGTTGCACTCTTTGTCCTTTTCATTCTGCTTCTGGTCAACAGCAGCCGCTGTGAATACTACGTATTTAAGAATGTCAGCGACGCGGAAGAGAACGGCGATGTGTCTTATATTCCTTTTTCGGAAGGTTACATAAAATACAGTACCAATGGCATTGAGTATCAGAAAAAACTGGGGACCGCCGAGTGGAATTCTCCTGTGTCAAGCTCTCATCCCTTTGTGGTTACATCAAAGAACTATGCTCTCCTGGGTGACCGGGGCGGCAACACGATCATGCTCTTTGACAGCAAAGGAGAGGTAAAGAGGTTTACTTTAAAGTACCCCCTTGTATCAGCCTCCGTATCAGATACGGGGATCACGGAAGTCATACTGGGCGGCGAGCGGAACTCCTACCTTCAGGTATATGACAAAGAATTCTCCCTGGTAGCGGAATTCAGGACATCGGTCGGAGACATGGGCTTTCCCATGAGCGCGGCCATCTCCCCGGACGGGACAAGACTGGCTGTCAGCTTCTTCCAGATTAACGGAATGAAGACAAAAAGCTCTGTGGTATTCTATGACCTGAGCCTTGAGGTGCCGGCCGAGGAATCCGCAGAGGCGGAAGAACTGTCTGCCGGCTTTGATTACGATGACATCATGATCCCCAGGCTGGACTTCCTCAATAAAAATACTCTGGTTGCAGTGGGAGACGGCGTTGCCTTTTTCTACAGAGTATCTGCCGAACCGACGGAAATCGCGCGGGAAGAGTTTGACAGGACGATCGAAAGTGTATTTTCCGGAAAAGGGAAAATAGGATTTGTCCTGGATAACACCGATGATCCGGAAGGCCGGTATGAGCTTGTTCTATATAACAGCAGAGGTTCACAGACCACGTCCCTGAAAGTGGATATGAACTATGAGACGATAGAAATGTACGGCAGCGAGATATATGCCTACAGAGGAAATGTCCTGACCATACTCAGTACATCCGGCCGGATTATTTATCAGGGCAGCCTGGACGGCGGAACCATACAGGCCATCATCCCGATCAGGGGGTGGAGAGCCTACCGCGTAATTTTCCGGGACAAGACGGCGGATATGCATCTGCGATTCTGGTCAGCAGAGACTGAGAAGAAACCGCAGATACCGGAAAAAGTGGAAATGAGTACGGAAGCAGGAAACTGATCCTGCCTGAAAGAAATCAAGACTTATGAAAAAACCTGTGACAACACTTAAAAAAGTGTTTGACACAGGTTTTTTTCTGTGATAAGATATGGAAGTTCGCA
>CACZQE010000035.1 GCA_902783205.1 uncultured Lachnospiraceae bacterium
GAATCAGCCGTCCTTTCGGGGCCGCCTTGTCGATGGGGACAACCAGAACGATTCTCTGGCCCGGACTGATCAGATCAGAAAGAAGTCTTCTCTCCTCCTTCTTAAGGGCAGCCGCTGCCATCATTTCTTTTAATTCCTGTATGCGGATTTTTTCCGTAGCGCTGACATAGATTTCATTTTTCCCGGCAGGGGGAAGTTCTTCTAAAAGATCACATTTATTGTATACGATCAGATAGGGTATCTCCTTTTCCCGGAAAATGTCAATCAGCTCATGATCTGCCCCTCCCGGGCCTTTTACGGCATCGATCACCAGAATGGCCAGATCGCTCCGGTTCAGGATTTCCCTGGTCTTTCTCACCCGGAGCCTGCCCAGGCTGCCGCTGTCATCAAAACCCGGTGTATCTATGATCATGACCGGCCCCAGAGGCAGAAGCTCCATGGCTTTGCTGACCGGGTCCGTGGTTGTTCCTTCCACCGGAGATACTACGGCCAGATCCTGTCCTGTCACAGCATTAACGACACTGGATTTGCCCGCGTTTCTCTTACCGAAGAAACCGATATGTGTCCGTTCGCCGGACGGTGTGTCATTCATTCCCATTTGGATTCACTCCTTCTTTGGCAGCTTCTTTGATCATGGGGCGCAGCAATGTAAAATACATTGTCAGGTAGCAGGCTGCGCCTCCGATTACATTTGATATGGGCTCCGCCAGGAATACTCCTTTTGTCCCCAGCCCCATCAGACCCGGAAGGATCAGGGTGAGGGGAAGAACGATAATCCCCTTGCGGAGAACGGAAAAGAAAATCGCTCTGCCCGATTTGCCCATGGCTTTAAATATGGTCTGGCCGCAGTACTGGAACGCCATCATGACAAATCCGGCAAAAAAGATATTGACTGCCGGAACACCGGCAGCGATCATCTGAGGATCATTGCTGAAAATTCTTATAAACATGCCCGGCATAAGCCTGATCAAAAGCCAGGCCGCCATGGTATAGACCACTTCAATTCCTGTCAGGATCTTCACACAGGAGATGATCTTTTTCCTGTCACCGGCCCCGTAATTATAGGAAATGACAGGGGTTGCCCCGTCTGAGAGAGCCATCACGGGAACCTGAACAATCTGCCTTATGGAATTGATCACGGTCATGATACCGATGTAGAGGTCCCCGCCGAACTGCTGCAGCATGCTGTTGCAGGCGATCTGTGTAACAGAGTCGGTAACCTGCATGACAAAACTGGCAGTCCCCAGCAGGGTAATCCGGCCGATGCAGACAGGATCCGGTTTGAGTTCGGAAAGAGAAAGACGGATTTCCGCCCTTTTTCCGGTCAGGAAGGTCAGGACCCATATGGCCGAGGCCACCTGGGAGATTACCGTGGCCACCGCTGCTCCCGCGACTCCCATATGAAATGCAAAAATAAGAATGGGGTCAAGGATGATATTCAAAACCGCTCCCAGAAGGACCGTCCGCATGCCTACAGCCGCAAATCCCTGGCAGTTGATGTAGGGATTCAGTCCCAGCGAGGTCATGACAGCCGGAGTCCCCAGCAGATAGATGATCATATAGACCGCAGCGTAGGGGTAAAGCCTGTCACTGGCTCCGAAAAGGTAAAGAACGGGTTTATGAAAAATGATCCCGCCGGCCAGCAGCAAGAGGCTTGTCAGCATAAGCATGAAAAATGCGTTATTGAGAATGTGACCGGCTCCGGCCCGGTTCTTTTTCCCCCGCTCTATGGCACATAAAGGCGCACCGCCCACTCCAAACAGATTGGAAAAGGCGGTGATTATAGTTATAACGGGAAAACAGAGGCCTACGCCGGCAAGGGCCGCTGGTCCTGTCCCCGGTATCCGTCCGATATAAATTCTGTCAACAATATTGTAGAGAAGGTTCAGCAGCTGGGCCAGAAGCATAGGCAGAGCTGCCGCAAGTATACTTCGCGAGACTTTTTCATCCCCGAAGTCTATCTGGGAAGACTTCATTTTCTGTCCGTCCTTTCACGCATTACAGTCTTTATCTTCTGATTGGTAAGATCCTTCCAGATGGCCGGATGCAGCAGAATCAGCAGGGGGAAAAGCTCAAGTCTTCCGGCCAGCATGTCAAACATCATAACAAACTTGGCAAAATCACTGAAAAAGCTGAAATTGCAGGTTGGTCCGACTTTGGAAAGTCCCGGACCTATATTATTGATGGTCGCTGCCACTGCCGTGAAGGATGTCACCAGGTCATTACCGTCAAGCGAGACAAGGAAAACCGATATAACGAATATGATCAGAAATGTGATCAGAAAAACGTTAGTCGCCCTTACCACCTCGTGTTCAATGGGACGGCTGTCCATCTTGATCTTCTTGATGCTTTTGGGATGAATATAAGACTGCAGTTCTTTGATCACTGTCTTGACCATGGTAATGATCCTGCTGACCTTGATTCCGCCGCCGGTACTGCCGGCACAGGCTCCAATAAACATAAGCATGACCAGAATCACATGGCAGGACTTGCTCCAGGTTTCAAAGTCGTATGTGGCGAATCCCGTCGTGGTAATAATGGACGATACCTGGAAAAAGGCATGGCGCAGAGAAGTTCCGAAAGCCATGGAACTCTTGTGTATGCTGTATGTAATGTAAGCGGTGGACGCCGCGATGATCAGCTGACCTTACGCTCATTTTTATCGATGATGGTGATATCATGATTTTCCCTGCTCAGCTGCTCCAGTAATGCTCTTCCGACTTTTCCGCAGCCAACGATGATAATACTAAGGCCCTGTGCAGAAGCCTTGCTTTTGCCCGGTCTGATAAAATCGAACACGTCCTTCTCCTCCGGTCTGTTTAAAAAATGTTCTTACACAGTTATTTACTTATAATTATAGCACTGATGCGTCACTTTCACATCTAATTTTTGAAACTGTGGATGGGAGCCGGGATCCGCCCGCCTCTCCTGATAAATGCTTCACAGCCGAAGTTATTTACAGGCATAATGGGTGCCCTGCCCAGCAGGCCGCCGAACTCCACTTCCTCTCCTACTCCTTTTCCGATCACGGGGATAATGCGGACTGCCGTGGTCTTCTGGTTAACCATTCCCAGAGCCATCTCATCTGCAATAATACCGGAAATGGTCGATGCTTTGGTGTCTCCCGGAACGGCGATCATATCGAGACCCACAGAGCATACGCAGGTCATTGCTTCCAGCTTTTCAAGGGTCAGGGCGCCTGCCTTTACGGCATCAATCATCCTCCTGTCCTCGCTGACAGGGATAAATGCGCCACTGAGGCCGCCCACATAGGAGGAAGCCATTACGCCGCCCTTTTTGACCTGGTCATTGAGCAGGGCCAGAGCTGCCGTAGTTCCCGGCGCTCCCGCGTACTCAAGTCCGATCTCCTCAAGGATTTCTCCCACACTGTCTCCCACAGCCGGTGTCGGAGCCAGAGACAGGTCAATGATCCCGAAGGGTACTCCCAGACGACGGGATGCCTCTCTTGCCACAAGCTGTCCTACCCGGGTCACCTTAAAGGCAGTTTTCTTAATGGTTTCGCAAAGGATCTCAAAGCTCTGTCCCCGTACGGTTTCTATCGCTCTCTTTACCACACCCGGACCGCTTACGCCTACGTTGATCACTACATCAGCTTCGGACACACCATGGAAGGCGCCCGCCATGAAGGGATTGTCGTCCGGCGCATTGGTAAATACCACGAACTTGGCATTTCCTATACATTCTCTGTCTTTTGTGGCTTCTGAAGTTTCAAGGATCACCTGGCCCAGAAGACGGACTGCATCCATATTGATTCCGGTCTTTGTGGAGCCTACATTGACTGAAGCACAGACACGGTCTGTCACTGAAAGAGCCTCCGGCAGAGACCGGATCAGGTTTTCATCCGATGCCGTCATGCCCTTCTGGACCAGAGCAGAATAACCGCCGATAAAATTCACGCCCACTTCCTTGGCACATTGATCCAGGGTGCGGGCGATCTTTACAAAATCTTCGGGGCCGCTGCAGCAGGAACCGCCTGCCAGGGCAATGGGTGTCACGGAGATCCGCTTGTTGACAACGGGAATCCCGAATTCCTGCTCGATCTCCTTTCCGACCTTGACCAGATTTCCGGCTTTTTCGGTAATCTTGGCATGGATATTAGAGCAGAATTCCTCCAGGCTGCCCCCGGCACAGTCAAGGAGGCTGATTCCCATGGTGATCGTCCGCACATCAAGATTCATCTCGTGAATCATCTGGTTCGTTTCAATTACTTCATTTATGTTCAGCATGGACAACCTCCTAAATCCGGTGCATCATCTCAAAAATCTCTGCACGCTGTACCTGGATCCGCATTCCGATCTCTTCACCGATCTGGTCCAGCTCAGCTGCCATGTCGGGAAATGTCTTGGTCTTCTCATCGGATTCCACAACCATCATCATATTGAAAAATCCGCCTGTGATGGTCTGATTGATATCAAGGATATTGATATTATTGGAAGCAAGATAGGAAGATACCTTTGCAATGATCCCCACTGCGTCTACTCCGACTACTGTAATAATTGATTTCTTTAATACATTGTTTTCCATGATTGATTCCTCCGCTTATTATTATCAGAATCCTGTCAGTTCCGTGCGGGAGGCAACCTTAATCTGCACACCCTTTTCCTCCAGGTTGATTCCATGCATCGCCAGTTCACTGACGACTGTTTCATATGCCAGTTCGGCAAAATTATTCTCTTTTGAAAGATGGCCCAGCATCACCTGTTTTAAATTCTTCCCCAGAATTCTGGACAGAAGCTGGCCTGCTCTCTCATTGGAAAGATGACCGCTGTTGCTTAAGATCCTTCTTTTTAAGGGATAGGGATAGGGTCCCACCATCAGCATGTTCAGGTCATGATTTGCTTCAAGCAGCAGAGTCTCGCAGCCGGAAAGCTTTTCGATCAGGTAATCGTCAAATGTTCCCAGATCAGTTGCGATAGCGGCTTTAGCCTCTCCCTCCGAGAAGGTATAGCAGACCGGGTCCGCCGCATCATGCAGAGTGCTGGATGCCTCGACTGTAAGGCCTTCCATTTCAAAAGGCCGGTCCGGCTGAAGGCTGTGAAAAAGCTTTCTGTCCACTTTTCCAAGAGAGCCGGACGCAAAAATGGCGTCGATAGTTTTTCCGGTCGCAAAAACAGGGACAGGGTATTTTCTGAGGAAAACACCCAGTCCGCTGATATGGTCATTATGTTCATGGGTCACAAAGATACCGCCCAGAGAGGCAGGGTCAACTCCGATTTCTTGGAGTCCGCCGACGATCCTCTTTCTGCTGATGCCGGTATCTACCAGGAAATTTGTATCCTGATTGCTCACGCAGATGCAGTTACCGCTGCTTCCGCTGGCAATGCTCACTAGTTTCATCTTATATTCATCCTCTGCCGTAAAAAAATCTATTAGATTATATAACAGATAGGACCTTTAGTAAAGGATAATTCCTTCTTTGTCAAGTGCATCCGATATCAGTTTCTCCGTCTCTTCGACACTACCGCTGTTATCGATGACAAGGCTGGCGCAGCTGCGGAACTCGGCATCACTTTTCTGCTTCTCCAGAACGGATCTGGTCTTTTCGGGAGTGTATCCCCGGCCTTCCTCCAGTCTTTTGGCCCTGACGGCGTCATCTACGTATATGTACCAGATTGCATCCAGATCTTCCTCCAGACCTGATCCCGGCAAAAGGGCCGATTCTACAGCCAGGAGGGGGGCTTTTCCTTCTCTGCGGAATCTGCGGATTTCTTCACGGATCCTGCGGATCACGCCGGGATGAGTGATGGCATTCAGGGCGGCAAGCTTTTCCGGATCAGAAAATACCAGTGCCGAGAGCTTACCGCGGTCAATGGTCCCGTCATCTCTCAGGATCTCCCGGCCGAAGCAGTCAACGATTCCCTTCCAGTTATCTTCTCCGGGTTCCATCAACCGGTGGGCTGTCAGGTCGGAAAGGATAATATCTGCCCGGTACCTGTCGCGGAGTATTTCCATGATAATGCTCTTTCCCGCGCCCACGCCGCCGGTGATTCCTATTACTTTTCTATTTTGCTTCATACCAGTTTTTCCCTTCACTGACATCTACCACAAGGGCAACCTGAAGATCTGCGGCTCCCATCATTTCCTCTTCCAGAATCCTGCGGACTTCCTCCTTCTCTTCTTCTTTTGCCTCGATCAGGAGTTCATCGTGAATCTGCAGGATCAGCCTGGACTCCAGATTTTCTTCTTTAAGTCTTCTGCTGACACGGATCATGGCGATCTTAATGATATCCGCGGCTGTTCCCTGGATGGAGGAGTTCATGGCCGCCCGCTCGCCGAAAGATCTCTGCATAAAGTTGCTGGAAGAAAGCTCCGGGATGGGCCGGATCCTTCCGTAAAGGGTCTTAACATAACCCTTTTCCCTGGCGTAAGCCACATTTGCGTCCAGATAGTTTTTGATTCCGGGATAAGTTGCAAAGTACTTCTCTATATAGTCCTGCGCCTCTTTCCGTGTGATACCCAGATCCTGACTTAATCCGAAGGCACTGATGCCATAAACGATACCGAAGTTTACAGCTTTAGCGTTTCTTCTCAGGTCCGGCGTCACATCTTCCAGCGGGACGCCAAAAACCTGGGATGCCGTGATCCTGTGAATGTCCTGGTCATGCCGGTAAGCTTCGATCAGACTCTCATCCCCTGCCATATGGGCCAGGACTCTGAGCTCAATCTGGGAATAATCCGCACTGACAAAGACATGTCCCGGACCCGGAACAAAGACCTTTCTGATTTCTCTTCCCAGGGGCATTCTTATGGGAATGTTCTGCAGGTTGGGGTCTGAGCTTGAAAGGCGGCCGGTAGCTGTTACTTTCTGATGAAACTTGCCGTGGATCCTTCCGTCCTCATTTATATAAGCCGCCAGCCCGTCAGCATAGGTGGATTTCAGCTTGGTCAGCTGGCGGTACTCCAGGATGTCGGATACAAAAGGATAATCCGGGGCCAGCTTGTCCAGAATATCGGCGCTGGTGGAATAGCCTGTTTTGGTCTTCTTGGCAAAAGGCATCTTCATTTCCTCAAAGAGGATCACGCCAAGCTGTTTGGGAGAATTTATGTTAAATTCCTTCCCTGCCTGCCGATAGATTTCTTTTTCAAGGGCTGTAATTTTTTCGGACAGCTGTCTTCCGTACTCCTGGAGAGCTTCCTTTTCAACCCGGATACCGCAGCGCTCCATTTCAGCCAGAACCGGCACCATGGGCATTTCAATTTCCCTGAAGAGAGACAGCATACCCTCTTCTTCCAGATGCTTTTCCAGAACCGGTGCTGCTCTGAAGGGCACATAAGACAGGCTTGCCGCAAGCTGACGCATTTCTTCCTTTCCGGGATCAAAAACCTCCGACAGTTCTTTCTTTCCGCAGATTTCCTTTCTGGAAGGCAATGTGACCATCAGATAATCTCTGGCAATGTCATCGTAATCATAGGACGACTGCAGGGGATTGAGCAGGTAAGCCATAATGCCGGTATCCCGCCTCTTCCCGGTCAGGTCTGCCGCTGCGGGAGCAAATGCGATCAGTGCCTTGTAATCCAGAAGGTCCAGTGCTGTCCCTGAACTTACGAAGTCATCAAGAATCTGCCCGGGCAGGTCTTCCCCTCCGGGACCGGTGATCACAGCTGTATATACTTTGTCATTTTTCATAAATGTCAGGGAAAATGCCCTGATATGATCCGGTCCGCCCACGATGCCCAGACCTGCTCTTCCTGCCTTCTCGGCTTCGGAAAAGACTCTCTTTATCTCTTCCGGATCATGGATCCAGTCAGCCTCCACACCGTCATTTTCTTTATGCTCACTTCCGAAAAGCGGAAGCAGGCTCTTTAATTCCAGATCCTTGCAGATCTGATAGGAAGCCGCATTGAAGAGATCACCGATTCTGGCATCGCGGAAATGATAGTCCAGATCACAGTCTGTCTTTATGGTGGCAAGATTCTTACTCAGTATTGCAAGGTCATAATACTCGGCCAGATTATTCCTGGCCTTGGCCGGTTTGATCTCATCTATATGAGTATAGGCGTTTTCAATGGAATGCCAGGTTCCGATGATCTTTGCCGCCGTTTTCTCCCCGATGCCGGGAACGCCGGGGATATTGTCCGACGCATCACCCATCAGACCTTTCATATCGATAAACTCCACGGGGGTCACTCCGTAAAGTTCCTGAACATCTGAAGAAAAATAGTCTTCTGTGGTGGTCTTGCCTCCTCTGGTCCGGGGCATCTTGATTTTGATCTTTTCGGTAGCCAGCTGCAGAAGGTCTCTGTCTCCCGAAACGATAACAACTTCAAAACCTTCTTTCTCCGCGTCAAATGCAATGGTCCCGAGAATATCGTCCGCTTCCAGGGAAGCCTGGGTGACCACGGGAATTTCCATGGATGTCAGTACATCCTTCACCAGGGGAACCTGTTCGTGCAGTTCTTTCGGCATAGGTTTCCGCGTACCCTTATACTCTTTGAATACTTTATGGCGGAAGGTGGGCTCCTTACGGTCAAAAGCCGCCAGAAGATGTGTCGGCTTTTCCTCTTCCATATATCGGAGCATGATATTCAGAAAACCCAGAACGGCATTGGTGTGCTGCCCCCTTGCGTTTGTCAGGTCGGGCAGCCCGTAAAAAGCACGGTTCAAAAGGCTGTGTCCGTCTAATAGCATTATTTTTTCCGGCATCTTGTTCTCCTTATCTGACGATGGCCGCTCCGGCTCAGAGCATATATGCGGTCATGGTGCTGTAAACGATATAGGCCAGGACGGAAACGGCAAAGAGGATCAGGATCAGATAAACGGTCAGACGGGTATAATTCTCCCGTTTTTTCTCCACTTTAATCTGATCGTAGCGGTCTCTCATATCCTCTGCAAGCTCAGAGGTAAAGTCCGCCGTAAGCACGCTCCCGTTTTCCAGCTGGCGCAAACCGTTCAGCATGGTATAGTATATTTCCAGTTCTTCACTGCATTTTGGACAGGCGCGGATATGATCGATAAATTCCACCGTCTCGTCATCATCCAGGCGGTAATCGATAAAAGCCTGCATAAGAGACTGTGTTTTTCTGCAGTCCATTCAGTATCCTCCGGTGAGGTCTATGCCTCCTTCAGAAATGCAAGATAACCTTTCAGTGCTTCAAAGAGATCGACTTTGCTGATAATCTCCCAGGGCGCGTGCATACTCAGTACCGAAACGCCGCTGTCCACCACGTTCATCCCGTAGAGAGCCGCGATGTAGGCGATGGTACCGCCGCCGCCGGCGTCGACACGGCCCAGCTCAGATGTCTGGAAAGCTACCTTGTTGTCATCAAATATTCTCCGTATTTTTGCCAGATACTCGGCATTAGTGTCATTGGATTCAAACTTGCCGCCTGCTCCGGTAAACTTATTCAGTACCATGCCTTTTCCGAAATAGGCACAGTTTTTCGGCTCATAGACATCCTTGTAGGCGGGATCATAAGCCGCGCTTACATCGGATGAGAGCATATTGGAGGCTGCCATGGTCCTTCTGACCATAAGGTTGGAATCATGCCCCATAAGAGCCAGGACTTCAGCTACCGTGTTCTCAAAGAACATGGAAGAAAGCCCCGTAGCACCCACACTGCCGATCTCCTCCTTATCCACAAGGATACAGCAGCTGGTCCGCTCCGGATTTTCCGTCTCCATCATGGCCCTGAAGGAAGGATAGGCACAGACTCTGTCATCGTGTCCGTATCCGGCGATCATACTCCTGTCCAGGCCGCATTCTCTTGCGGGTCCCGCAGGGACGATCTCCAGTTCTGCGGAGAGAAAATCTTCCTCTTCCACACCGTATTTTTCATTCAGTATTTTCAGTATGTTCTCCCTGACCGCATCCTTTTCCGTATCAGGGAGGGGCCGGCTGCCGACAAGTATATCAAGGGCCTCCCCCTCAATTACTTCATTGGCTTTTTTCTCCATCTGTTTTCTTCCCAGATGAGGAAGAAGGTCAGTAACATAAACTACCGGGTCCGCGGTATCTTCCCCGATCACAACATCCACCTTGCTCCCGTCCTTGCGGGCAACCACACCGTGGATGGCCAGGGGCAGGGTTACCCACTGGTACTTTTTGATTCCCCCGTAATAATGGGTATCCAGGTAGGCGAGTTCAGTATCCTCATAAAGAGGGTTCTGTTTAATGTCAAGCCGCGGAGAATCTATGTGGGCACAGAGGATATTCATTCCTTCGGTAACCGGTCTTGTTCCGATCTGGAAAAGGGCAATGGTTTTATGCATACCGGCAGCGTATACTTTATCTCCTGCCTTCAGGCTTTTCCCTTCCCGGATCAGATCTTCCAGAGGAAGGTAACCCTGTTTTTCCGCCTCTGAAGCAAAAAAGGCTGTACATTCTCTTTCTGTCTTACATTCTGAGAGGAAGCGGATATAGTCTTTTGAAAGGCTTTCTACCGCATCATTTTCCTTTGTTTCAAGTGACAGCCAGCAATTATCTTTTTTCATTATTCTGTCTCCTATGTATGTATTTTGTTGTAAATATTATATGTTATTTGTTAATATAACTTATATTTTTATTAGTTATCGTGAAACTCCACTATCTTCAGGTCGTCATGTTCCAGAGTGGACAGATCCATTTCGGGCAGTTCCGGATGAACCTCTTTGTGTTTCTCATCCTCATCCAGGACAAAAATGACAAGCAGGGTATCCTCGTTGACCTCGTCTCCGTCCTTAACCAGAATCTGTTCCACGGTTCCGTTAACTCTGGATGTGACCGTGGTTTCCATCTTCATGGCTTCTATGGTCATGATAGGATCATTTCTGTTAATATGATCTCCTTCCTTAACCTGTATATCACTGATCAGACCCGGAAGGGGTGCTCCCAGATGTCCGGGATTCTTATGGTCTGTGTGGATAGTCCTGTCTGCCTTGACCTCAAAGGCCTTATCAAAGATTTTTACCTCACGCAGGAATCCGTTAACCTCGAACTGCATGACTCTGTAGCCTTCCTCATCCGGCTCGGACTTGCTGATAAACTTGATCTGGGTATCGATTCCCTTCTCAATCTGCACCGTGGTCTCTTCACCGGGACGAAGTCCGTAGAAATACACGTGGCTTTCCAGCTTGGATACATCCGCGTATGACTGGAAATGGGCACAGTAGTCTTCATATACCCTGGGATAAAGGGCGTAACTTAAAACTTTCTGCTCCATGACCGCGTCACTGGTCATCTCATCGATAAAGTATTCTTTCTTAAGATGGGCAGATATGGCATCGAAATCTGCGGGAGGAAGAAGGGATCCCGGTCTTACAGTGATCGGCTCCTGGTTTTTCAGGATTATTTTCTGCAGAGCTTCGGGGAATCCTCCCTCCGGCTGGCCGAACTCGCCGCGGAAAAACTGAACGACGGATTTGGGGAAGGAAAGGTCTTTTCCCTTTTCCAGGATGTTATCCCTGTTCAGATTATTCTTCTGCATGAAAATGGCAAGATCTCCCACAGCCTTGGAAGTCGGTGTCGCTTTGATGATCCTTCCCATCAGTTCATCTGCCTGATGGTAGAGCTCCCATAATTCCCCGATTCTGTTCCCTGTACCCATCTCCTCGATCTGGGATACAAAGTTGGAATACTGGCCGCCGGGTATCTGCAGGCGGTAGATTTCCGGGTCAGGGGCATCCATGCCGCTCTCATAGACTTTATAGACCTTTCTTGCCTCATGATAATATTTATTGAGGACCATCAGGCCTTCTTCATCCAGGCCTGTATCCCTCTGGGTACCCCTGAGAGCCGCTGCCAGAGCGTTCATGGAAGGCTGGCTGGTCAGAGAACTCATGGATCCGATAGCGCAGTCCACAATGTCGACCCCTGCCTCGGCAGCCATCAGATAAGTGGCAATACCGTTGCCGCTGGTATCATGAGTATGCAGGTGCAGAGGCAGCTTTACCTCGGACCTGAGGGCTTCCACAAGCTGCTTTGCCGCATAGGGGCGAAGCAGGGAAGACATATCCTTCACTGCAATCACATGGCAGCCCATCCTCTCCAGCTCCCTGGCCTTGGCACAGTAATAGTCCAGGGTATATTTTTTCTCTTTGGGATCTGTGAAGTCACCGCCGTAGCATATGGTACCTTCCACGATCTTGCCGGCCTTCAGTACTTCCTCCACAGGAAGTTTGATATTTTCATACCAGTTCAGACTGTCGAAGATCCTGTAGACATCAATTCCATGATCGCTGGACACTTTGATGAACTGGCGTATGACATTGTCGGGATAGGGACTGTAGCCCACCAGATTGGAGCCTCTTAAGAGCATCTGGATCAGGACATTGGGCATGCGCTCCCGCATGAGGTCCAGCCGCTTCCAGGGCGATTCCTTGAGGAAGCGGTACTGGGTATCATAGGTCGCCCCGCCCCAGGCCTCCAGGGAAAATGCATTTCGCAGATAGAGGTTGGAGGCTCTTGCGGCACCGGCCAGCTCCTTGGTCCGCATCCTTGTTGCGATCAGGGACTGCTGGGCATCCCGCATGGTGGTATCAGTCACAAACAGCCTCTTGCTTCTCCGGATCTTTCTGGTAAACTCACCGGCTCCCAGCCGCAGGAAATCATCTCTGGTTCCCTCGATACGAGCCGAATCATCAATCCTGGGAACGACCCTGTCTTCCAGATAAGGCTTGGGTCCGGGATTGACATTTACCATCTTATTGGCCAGGAACTCCAGCAGCTTTGTGGTTCGGTCCTGTTTAAAATGGTACTCTACAAGCTCCGGCGTCTCCTCGATAAATGTTGTATAGCACTTACCTTCCTCAAATGTCCTGTTTCTGAGCACATTGATCAGGAAGGTTGTGTTGGTGCGGATACCGTGGATCCGCAGTTCCTTGAGGGCGCGGACCGATTTGCGGATGGCACTCTCAAAAGAACGGTCATAGGCCACTGCCTTGACCAGAAGACTGTCATAGTAGGGGGTGATCACGGCCCCGCTGTAGGCATTGCCGCCGTCGAGCCTGATCCCGTTGCCGGCCCCTGTCTCATATACCTCGATCCTGCCCTTGTCCGGCAGGAACTGGTTGGCCGGATCTTCGGATGTCACGCGGACTTCGATAGCGTAACCCTGACATTTCACCTCGTTCTGGGAATAAATGTGAATCTGCTTGCTGTTGAGGGGATAACCCATGGCGATCAGAAGCTGGCAGATTACCAGGTCTATGCCTGTCACCATCTCGGTTACCGTATGCTCTACCTGCAGCCTGGGATTCATTTCTATAAAGTATGCGTTCTCATTCTGATCCACCAGGAACTCCATGGTCCCGCAGTTGGTGTAGCCCACCCGGCGGGCCAGTCTCTTTGCACTGTCCGTGATCTTTTTCCTGGTCTCGGGGGAAATAGTCCAGGCCGGGGCAAACTCGATTACTTTCTGGTTCCTTCTCTGCAGGGAACAGTCCCTGTCGTAGAGATGGACGATATTGCCGTAGTTGTCTCCCAGAATCTGAACCTCTATGTGTTTGGGCCGGATCAGATACTTTTCTATAAAGAGCTTGGACTTGCCGAATGCCCTGGATGATTCTCTGTCGGCAAGGCGAAATGCCCCCGGCATGGATTCTCTGTCCCTGACCACCCGCATGCCGCGGCCGCCCCCGCCGTTGGAGGCTTTCAGGATCACGGGATAGCCGATCTCATCAGCAATCTCCATAGCTGTTTCCACATCTTTGATGGCAAAGTCATTTCCTGCCAGGATGGGCACCCTGCTTTCCCTGGCTGCCTGTTTGGCGGAAATCTTGTCTCCCATGATATTCATCGCTTCCACGTTTGGGCCGATGAATATGATACCGTTATCCTGGCAGGCCTGGGCAAATTCAGGATTCTCCGACAGAAAACCGTAGCCCGGATGTATGGCGTCCGCCTTTTTCTCTTTGGCGATCCGAATGATCGTTGGAATATCCAGGTAGGCATCCACAGGTCCTTTATCAGGATTCAGGGGATAGGCCTCATCCGCCTTGGTGCGGAAAAGGGCGTACCTGTCCTCTTTTGAGTAAACCGCGATCGAGCCGATGTCCAGCTCGGAAAGCGCGCGGAATATGCGGATTGCAATCTCGCCTCTGTTCGCGACAAGAACCTTCTTGAACTTTTTTGCGATTGACTGCATTTTTGTCTCCTCCTTTAATCGTCTATACTAAAAATTATACGGTGAAACGATGTGGAAAACAATAAAAATATCAGGATATTTTCTATGCTTAAAGCCCGAAATGTGCTATAGTAATATCAGGAAAAAATGTCTGTATATGAGCACATTTACTGATAGAGGGGTATGATTATGAAGGTATTGTTATTAAACGGAAGCCCGCATCCCAAGGGATGTACCTGGAGAGCGCTTCTTGAAGTGGAGGAAGCACTCCACCGCGAAGGCATAGACACCGAGTGGCTCCATATCGGCCCTGATCCCGTCAGCGGATGCCGAGGATGCGGTATGTGCAGAAAGAACAAGCTGGGCAAATGTATTTTCGGCTCGGACCCTGTCAATGTAGCCATCGCCAGAATGGAGGAATGTGACGGACTGATCGTGGGATCTCCGGTGCATTATGCGGCTGCGGCCGGCGATATCACCTCTTTCCTTGACAGGATGTTCTACTCATCCGGCGGTTTTGCCGGTAAGCCCGGCGCGGCGCTTGTTTCCTGCCGCCGAGGCGGGTCTACATCTGCTCTGGAGCAGCTGCAGAAGTATTTCATGATCAGCAACATGCCCATGGTGCCCTCCGCATACTGGAATATGGTCCACGGCAACACACCGGACGAGGTGGAGCAGGATCTGGAAGGACTTCACGTCATGCGGACACTGGGCAGGAACATGGCATGGCTTTTAAAGTGTATCCGGGCAGGCAAAAATGCCGGGATCGAACATCCGGATTACAGCAAGAAAGTCCGGACCAACTTTATCCGCAAGCTTCCCACAGA
>CACZQE010000036.1 GCA_902783205.1 uncultured Lachnospiraceae bacterium
ATTTGTCACTTTAACCACAGGCGTATAATTGAGTGCTCCGGCAGATACCTTGGCCACCGTTGCCGTCAGTCCTGCCGCCCTGCGCTTGGGAATGATAACACCGTGTGCCCCCGCCAGATTCGCGGTACGGATGATGGCGCCAAGGTTATGAGGATCTTCTATCTCATCACAAATGATAAAGAAGGGAGGCTCATTTTTCTTTTCAGCCGCCTGGAAAAGATCATCCAGGTCCGCGTAATCGTATGCAGCCAGGACAGCTGCCACGCCCTGATGCCTGCCGCCGCCGGTCATGGTATCCAGCTTTTCACGGCTTACATAGGTAATCAGAGTACGGTGCTTCTTTGCTTCTCTTAAGATAGTCCGCACCGGGCCGTCCGTATTTCCTTCCTGGACATAGAGCCGGTCCACGGTCTTATCGGATCTGAAGGCTTCCGTCACTGTATTTCGTCCGTAGATAATGTTCTCTTCCCCGATCATGATATCTCCTCTCCGCCATTACTCTTCACCGTCCGGATAGCAGTCCTGATCAGTTCCATCATTCTTTCGGTCTGTCCGGAAAGATAAAGATAACCGATCAGTGTTTCAAAGGCCGTGGCAATCCGATAGTCATGGGAACTCTGATTTTTTGCATAGGATGACGGTTTTGCATTTTTGCCTCTCCGGTAGATTGCCTTCTCCTCCGATGTCAGAAGCGGTCTGACCGCTTCCATCAGAACTGTCTGGGCGCCGGCGCTCACATAATTTACCGTTTCCTCATGATAGTTGTTGACGCCTGTATTGCCTTCTGACACGATCATGGTCCGGATGACCAGATCAAAGACAGCATCTCCTATATAGGCAAAGGAAAGCGAGGAATAGGTCTTCAGTTCATTCTCCGTAAGAGGAAAATGATCACAGAGGCTTGTCAGGCACGTCTCCATTTTACACCTGCCCTTGTATCCTCAAGGATGATTCCCATCTTTGCAAGCTGATCCCGGATTTCGTCTGCCCGGGCAAAGTTCTTTGCCTTTCTGGCTGCCTGTCTCTCCTCGATCAGAGCTTCTATATCATCATCCAGCAGGACGTCTTGCTTTTCAGTGATAATACCCAGGACATCACAGAGCTTAACAATAGTGTCAAGCATATACTGAGCATATTGGCGGGATGACGTTTCCATTGTCACATTGGCCAGTTTGACCAGTTCAAAAATGGCAGCGATGGCATCTGCCGTGTTGAAGTCATCCTCCATGGAATCTTCAAACTTCTTCACAAGATCCTCTGCCTCTTTTACATGCTCTTTTTCCTCATCTGTCATGGTCTCTGTATCTGCCGCTGAGATTCTGTCTCTTAAGCGGTCCACAGAATTGAGGATTCTCTCAAGTCCGTTCTTGGAAGCCTCCACCAGAGTATCGCTGAAATTCAGCGGGCTGCGGTAATGGGCACTCAGCATGAAGAAACGGATAACCTGCAGGGGATACTTTTCGCTGATCTCACGGACCGTGAAAAAGTTGCCTGCGGACTTGGACATCTTGGTGCCGTCAATATTCAGGAAAGCGTTGTGCATCCAGTACTTGGCAAACTGCTCGTGATTGCATGCCTCGCTCTGGGCGATCTCATTTTCATGATGGGGGAAGATCAGGTCCTCGCCGCCGGCATGGATATCGATGGTGTCGCCGATGTACTTTTTGGACATGACGGAGCACTCTATGTGCCAGCCGGGACGGCCTTCTCCCCAGGGTGACGGCCAGGAGGGCTCTCCCTCTTTCTTAGGCTTCCACAGGACAAAGTCCATGGGGTCGTCTTTCTCATCACTGACAGCAATCCTGCTGCCTGCGATCATATCGTCAAGGTTCTTGTTGGAAAGCTTGCCGTACTCTTTAAACTCCCTGGTGCGGAAATAAACGGTACCGTTCTTCTCGTAGGCATAGCCCTGTTCGATCAGGCTGCTGATCATATCCACCATACCGTCAATCTCCTCGGTCGCCTTGGGATGATGAGTTGCCTCACGGACATTGAGTCCTTCCATATCCTTTACGCACTCCTTAATGTAACGCTCGGAAATCTCGGAAGCGTCCACGCCTTCCTCGTTGGCCCTGCGGATGATCTTATCATCCACATCCGTAAAATTGGAGACGTAATTCACGTCATATCCCTTGTATTCAAAATATCTTCTGACCGTATCAAAGACCACCATGGGGCGGGCATTGCCGATGTGGATGAAGTTGTAGACGGTAGGGCCGCATACATAGATGCCCACCTTGCCTTCATTTACAGGCACAAACTCCTCTTTACGGTTTGTCAGTGTATTATACAGTTTCATTAATTTCCTCCTTACGGATATCTGATCATTTCATTGTCACAGATTATCATTATACAGCAAGACAGGCCGGCAGGCAACTGCCTGAAAGCAGATTCAGACAATCTCCATCACGCAGATTCTCCGGGCGGGACGGATCAGATCCAGGGCCTTCCGCCCTCTTTCGGTAAGATCCGCCTCTTTAAGGGCCTGCTGCCTCTCCTGATCGTCGGACAGCAGAACCCGGGTCAGGTCCGCCATAGTGATCTTTCCAAAGTCCTGTGCGTCTTGTCCTGTCTCTTCCAAGCGGCTGATCTCAAGCTTTCCCTCCCCGGCATGGAGCCTGTAGCAGCCCTCAGCCCTGGGGAAAAAGGCATCTTCCAGGCAGATAATGCCGTCAAAATCTCCTCCGGAGGAGAAACATCCGGATAAGCCTGCCGGATCCAGGATCCGGAACATAATCTTCTTCTCTCTTTTCACAGGATAAAAACGCAGTCCCTTAGCCGGTCCCGGCGGAAGCAGGAAAGGTTCCCATGCCCCGTCCATGATCAGCTGAAAATGTCTGTAGTGATACTTTTTCTCACAGAATGAAAGAACGGCCTGAAGAAATACACCGGTCCTTTCCATATCCCGGCAGAAAATCCGGGACAGAAGCAGACAGCCGTTTTCCAGACCTGCCGCAAATCTTCCGGCAGGACGGTCTCCCTCGAAGACATAGAAGAGACGGCCGTAATCACTGACAGCCTCCAGTCCCAGCCTTGTGTAGTAGTCCGGGCTGACCTGTGTAAAAATGTCAAAGCGGGATGCTTTAACTTCATTTTCCATACGGGCAAGTTCTTCAAGCTGCTCAGGAGAGGCCTGGTCCGTGATCCGGAAGTCTCCTGCCCGGCTTTCCTGCCCGAATGCAGTCTCCGGATCCAGAATCTGGATCTCCTGCTCCAGCTGTTCCATGCCGAAGCGGAAATCAAAGGGAAGATAGTAGGCCTCATTGGCAGGCATCAGATAAGTGATGGACTGGCCGCGGTCTGCAAGCATTTCAAAGGTTTCTTTTAAAAGCTTTCGCATGATCCCGGTCCGCCGGTAGGCTTCATCAGTGGCCACACCGACTATATAACTGGCATCCGTCTCCTTTCCTCCAAGACAGAGGGTGTAGGGATTCAGATGGACCATACCGCACAGTTGGTCCCGGTCAGCATACAAAAGCACTTCATTCTTCCCGTAGACCCGGTCAAAGTAAAAGTCCGCATAAGAAACAGGATCCTGAAAATTCCTCTGCCAGATCCGGTAGACTTCCTCTCTCCTGCTTCCGTCATCTTTTATGATCATCTGCTAATCCTCCCGGTCCGATAAATCCGGTTTCCTGTCCGCTGCGGGGCAGCAGCCACGGCTGCACATATCGCAGTTTCCGGTTTCCATCATAATATCAGCACCGGCATAGTTGCCGATCTCTCCCAGCAGGCAAACTGCCTGAGCTGCCATTCCCTGGCCCTG
>CACZQE010000037.1 GCA_902783205.1 uncultured Lachnospiraceae bacterium
AGCAGTCCGAAAGCGGTTCGGAATCGTGTGATCTCACTGATTTCATACATGATGATATCAGGATTGCGCCTTTACACCATGGTTTTTATAACAGAAGTACAGAGGAAAAACGGATAACTGGAGGAAGTATGAAGAATAGAACTACTGCAAAGAGAGTGGGTAGACTGACAGCGGTGCTGACAGCCTTTATGGCAATCGTCTGCCTGACCGGCTGCGGGGGAAACAGCGGTCAGGACAGGGAAGAGGGACAGCAGAAGGTGAGACTGTGTGAAGTGACACATTCAGTATTTTATGCGCCGCTGTATGCTGCTATGGAGCTGGGCTACTTTCAGGAAGAGGGTCTTGACGTAGAGCTTATCAACGGCGGCGGAGCGGATAAGGTCATGACTGCAGTGATCTCCGGTCAGGCTGATATCGGATTTGCCGGCCCTGAGGCCTGTATCTACACCTATCTGGAAGGCCATGAAGATTATCCCAAAGTTTTCGGACAGCTGACAAAGAGAGACGGATCCTTCGTGATGGGAAGAAAGAAGCAGGATTTTTCCTGGGAGGATCTGAAAGGAAAAACGATTCTGGGAGGCCGCAAAGGCGGTGTACCGGAGATGACACTGGAGTATGTGCTCAAAGACCATGGACTTACCCCGGGCAAGGATGTGGACGTAGACACTTCCGTACAGTTCAATATGATGGCAGGCGCTTTCGCCGGCGGAAATGGTGATTATGTGACCTTGTTTGAACCGACGGCAACAGAAATGGAAGGGTCCGGCGACGGATATGTCCTGGCTTCCGTAGGTGAAGAGAGCGGTGAGATCCCCTACACGACCTTTTTCGCTTTGCAGAGTTTTATGAAGGAGAATCCGGAGCTCATCGACCGTTTCACAGCTGCTGTATCAAAAGGTCAGGTCTGGGTGCAGGAACATGATCCTGAGGAAACAGCGGAACTCCTTGTGAATCAATTTCCGGACAGTTCCGTTGAGGTGCTGACCGAGGTTGTGAAAAGATATCTGGATATCGATGCCTGGAATGAGACCCTGGTCATGAAGGAAGAATCCTTTGACCGTCTCCAGGACGTTATTAAAGAAGCAGGAGAACTGGAGAAGAGTGTTCCATTTGATGAGATTGTGGACAATTCCTGGGCAGAACAGGTTAATCAGGATTAGTAACAGGCATTATGGATAGTACAGTATTTATCAAAGATACATCACGGGATCCGGATAATATTATAAAAAGCGCGATGGGGAGCATCCTGGTGGCCATGTTTCTGAATCAGCTGCTGCTTAACACGGCTACCCTTGTAGATGCCATTATTATAGGCAGCTTCTACTCGGATGCCTCATTGGGCGCCTGCGGAATCATCAGCAATCTGGTCTTTTTCAATATCACTTTGGGGAGCATATTTGCCGTGGGATCACAGCTTGAATGCGCATCAGCCCTGGCAAATGGAGAACAGCAGCGGGCCAGGGAGATCTTTTCGGCCAGCATTTATCTCATTCTGATTCTTACTATGATTCTGACAGCCTTCAGTCTGTGTTTTCCGCAGCTGACGGCCTCTTTCTTTGGGGCATCCGAAAAGGCTCCGGAGATTTATGCAGCGTCGACGGACTATGTACGGGGTCTGGCTTACGGATTTCCTGCGGATTATCTGGTAGGATTTCTCTCTGCCGTGATGCTGCTGGATGGAAGCAGGATCCGGCTTATGGTATCTGCTGCTGTCATGATCCTGGTAAATTTCGGGACAGACTTTCTCAATGTATTTGTTCTGAAATGGGGCCTGTTCGGGATTGGGACAAGTACGGCCATCAGCAACTACTGCGCATTGGCTGTCCTGCTTCTTCATTTCGTATCAGGGAGGAATCTCCTGCGTCTGGTTCGGGTCTGCGGACTTGTGTCCTGGTTCAGGATCTTCTTTGTGAGGAGTTTTTCTTCACTTTTGGGAAGGGTCATGAAGCTGCTCTACTTCATGATGCAGGTCAGGATTATCATTGCTTTCGCTTCCGGCGACAGCTACATTTCTTTCTCGGCATTCAACAATTTCAGAAATATACTGATCTGTGTCTGTCTGGGGCTCGGCTCTGCCAATCTTCTCATATCAAGCGTCATGTACTCGGAGAGAAACGTGCGTGGACTACGGCAGGCCTTCCAGACAGGGATCCGTTACTGTCTGCTTCTGGGACTTGTGCTCGGAGGGATGACCGTGATTCTGGCACGCCCCGTCGCAGGTCTGTACGGCCTTGATGAGCATCTGGATGAAACAGTATTGATTCTGCGTATCTATGGCACTTTCTTCTTTGTAGAATTCCTGAAATTCTTCTATTCTTTTTATACCAGAGCCATCAACGAAAAAGGGACTTCCACCTTTTATAATGTATTCGGAGAATTCTTCTTTCCAACTTTTGCGGCACTGGTGCTGGGGATTCTGTTCGGAGGAACGGGCATCTGGATTGCCATTCCGGCAGGATCATTTTTGTCGGTAATCATCGTTATTGTATATTCGAGGGTAAAAAACGGTAAGACAAAGAGCTGGAAAGATGATTTCATGCTCCTGCCACAGTCTTTTTTTGAGGGGCAGGATCGGTGCCTGAATGTTTCGCCCCGAAGGATGGAAGATATTTCAATCTTCTCTGAATCCACCCGTCAGTTCCTTCTGGATCAGAAATACAGCGATCGGATCGCGGGAGGGGTGGCTTTGAGCATCGAGGAAATCCTGGTCAACATCCGTGACCGGATGGAAACGGATCGTATACGGCACACCAACTTGTTTGTGGCCTTGGAAGAGGAGAAAATCCGGGTCCGGATCCGCTGTGATGGTCAACTGTTTAATCCTCTTTCGCTCATTGGAGATTCTGATATGGATGACCCTGTTTACGGACCGTCCCTGATCCAGCAGTTGGCAGATTCTATCGAATACAATTCTTCCCTGGGAGTGAACAATCTGATTATCACCTTCAATGCACCCCAACAGTAAGTTTATGACACATCCCTTTGCTGACCGTATTTGCAGTCTTCGCATAAGGTCAGGCGGCTGGAGAATTCGGTTTCACAGGAGCCGGATGACCAGCGGCACAGATCCTGAAGGATGGGAACGGCTTCCCGGCCTCTGGCTGAAAGGCTGTACTCAACCCGTGGCGGCAGTTCGTCATAGACTGTCCTGTGTATGATTTGATGGCCGGAAAGCTTTTTTAACACAGAAGAGAGAGCAGTGTCGGAGATTTCCGGCAGCAG
>CACZQE010000038.1 GCA_902783205.1 uncultured Lachnospiraceae bacterium
ATAGCCGTTTCCGGGCTGGCCGGGCAGAGGCATGGGTGAAAAGTCCGCCACCAGTCCATAGCGGTCTGCGACAGTCTGAACCACCATCTTGAAGGTAGTCATCTGGTCAGCGGCTTTTAACGGCTTTGCATAATGAAAATCTATACCGTTCTGTCCCGGTCCCTCTTCATGATGGGACCGTTCAGGGGTCAGGCCCATCCGCTCAATGGTCAGCGTAATCTCTCTTCTGACATTTTCACATTTGTCCAGAGGAGCTATATCCATATAGCCTGCCTGGTCATAGGGAATCCTGGTGGGATTCCCCTCCTGGTCCTTGAGGAAGAGATAAAACTCTGTCTCTGTTCCAAAGCGGAATTCGATCCCCTTTTCCTCCGCCTTTTTTACGGCTTCTTTCAGAACAGCCCTTGTATCTGACATATAAGGATCTCCTTCCGGCGTACAGATGTCACAGAACATCCGGAGGACTTTTCCGCCATCGGATCGCCAGGGCAGGATCGCCAGAGTCTGCGGATCCGGTTTCAGGTAAAGCGCCGCATAGGGGCAGTCCCTGAAGCCTGCGATCTTTCTTACATTTACCGGGGCACCCCTCTCAAATGCTTTCTGTACTTCCAGGGGAGTTACAGAAATATTTTTCTGAATTCCGTAGGCATCCCGGAAGGCAAGTCTTATGAACTTCGCCCCCTCTTCCTGAATATAATCCATTACTTCATCTGCTGTGTAATCCATGCTTCCTCCTGACCTGCCGGCCTGATGACAAATGATTCGGGCATCTGCCATGCCGGCATATATTTAAATTGCCGATATCCTCGGTGAAATGTCCTCCAGGACATCCAGAAGAATTCTTACCGTATCCAGCGATGTGAACATGGTAACCCCGTTCAATATAGCACATCTGCGGATCTCAACCCCGTCTCTGTAGTGAATCCCTGACAGAATCGCTCTTGTATTGATTATGTAGCTGACATAACCGGCCCGGATGCTTTTTAATATCTCATCACTTCCGTCACTGAGCTTTCCTCTGATCCTGGTCCTTATCCCGTGCTCTTTCAGAAATGTTCCTGTCCCGATGGTGGCTTCTATATTGAAACCAAGTTTATAGAATCTCCGGATCAGGGGCAGGGCCTCTTCCTTGTCCTCGTCTGCCAGAGTCACCATGACCGTCCCGTATTCCTTCATCTTGACGCCCGATGCCTGAAGAGCCTTGTAAAGCGCCCTCTTCAGGCTCTCATCATAGCCTATGGCTTCTCCGGTTGATTTCATTTCAGGCGACAGATAGGCATCCATCCCGTTCAGTTTTTCAAAAGAGAATGCCGGTGCCTTTACATACCAGAACTTCTTTTCCGGCAGGACCCTGTCTGCCAGTCCCTGATCTTTCAGTTTCCGGCCCAGCATGACTTTTGTAGCAACATCCACCAGGGATACCCCCGTGGACTTTGAAAGAAACGGGACACTTCTGGATGCTCTGGGGTTTACTTCTATAATATAAACCTCTTCCGCCTCATCTACAATAAACTGTATATTGAATAAGCCGACAATTCCTATGGCTGTACCAAGTTTCCGGGTATATTCCCAGATCCTGCCTTTTGTTTCTTCTGAAAGTGAAAAAGGAGGATAAACACTGATACTGTCCCCGGAATGAACACCGGTCCTCTCCACCAGTTCCATGATTCCGGGCAGGAAGACATTCTCTCCGTCACAGACGGCATCGACCTCCACTTCCTTACCCACTATGTAACGGTCGACTAATACCGGCCTGTCCTTGTCTACCTCAACCGCATTTTTCAGGTAATGGCGAAGCATTTCCTCATTTGCCACGATTTCCATAGCCCGGCCGCCCAGCACAAAGGAAGGTCTTACAAGGACAGGGAACCCCAGGCGGGATGCCGCGTGTACACCTTCCTCCACACTGGTTACGGCTATTCCCTCAGGATGCGGAATATCCAGCTTTCTGATCACATTTTCAAATGCGTCTCTGTCCTCGGCGGCGAATATTGCTTCCGGTCCTGTCCCTATGATGGAGACGCCTCTTTCCCTTAATGGGTCCGCCAGATTGACAGCGGTCTGCCCCCCCAGGGATACGATTACCCCGACCGGTTTTTCAAGATCGATAATGTTCATGATATCTTCGACAGTCAGCGGCTCAAAATAAAGCTTGTCAGCTGCCGTATAATCCGTGGAAACCGTTTCCGGATTGTTATTGATCACGATCGCCTCATAGCCCGACTGCCGGATGGACTCCAGAGCGTGGACTGTCGAATAATCAAACTCTACCCCCTGGCCGATCCGGATAGGGCCGGAGCCCAGGACGATGATCTTCTCTCTTTCGGATACAAGCGACTCGTTCTCCTCTTCATAAGTGGAATAAAAGTAAGGGACATAACTGTCAAACTCGCTGGCGCAGGTATCGATCATCTTGTAAACAGGACGAATCCCCAGAGACCGTCTGTGCTCCCAGATTTCTCTTTCCTGACAGCCTGTAAGTTCAGCGATATAGGAATCTGAAAATCCCATTCTTTTTGCTTCGTAAAGAAGCTCTCTGTCAGGCAGTTTTTTCCCGCCTTCCTTATGATCCGATACAGATTCCAGCTTCTTCTCAAAATCAACAATATTTTTGATTTTATTCAGAAAGAACATGTCGATTTTTGTTCTTTGATATATGGCCTGAAGATCGGCCCCCAGCCAGAGCAGTTCCGATATGGCATATATCCTGTCATCGGTTCCTTCCTCTATATATGACAGAAGCTTACGGACAGCTTCTTTTTTTTCTTCTTCATCATAATTTTGAACTTGCGGCTTTTTATCTCTGTCCAGAAGATTTGCGACATCAAATTTCTCCAGGTGAATATGGTTCTTGCCATCCTCCAGTGACCGGATCGCCTTGAGCAGACTTTCTTCCATCGTTCTGCCGACACTCATGGTCTCTCCTGTCGCCTTCATCTGCGTTGAGAGTACATTTGAAGCGAGCGTAAACTTATCAAAAGGAAACCTGGGCATCTTGGTGACGACATAATCCAGTGCCGGTTCGAAGCAGGCCGGTGTGTTGGCCAGCATGATTTCATCCAGATTCATGCCTGCCGCAATCTTGGCCGACACCCTCGCGATGGGATATCCGCTGGCCTTGGATGCCAGGGCTGAAGACCTGGAAACTCTGGGATTGACTTCGATTACATAGTAATCAAAGGACTCGGGATCCAGGGCAAACTGCACATTGCATCCTCCTTTTATTTTCAGAGCCCGGATGATGCGGAGGGCACTGTCTCTTAACATATGGTATTCTTTGTTTGTGAGGGTCTGGCTCGGAGCGACGACAATGGAGTCTCCGGTATGGATGCCCACCGGATCCAGGTTCTCCATGTTACATACGGTGATTGCCGTATCATTTGCGTCTCTCATCACTTCATATTCAATTTCTTTGTAGCCTTTAATACTCTTTTCCACCAGGACCTGCCCGACAGGTGAAAGTTCCAGCGCTGTCTTCATCCGGGTCCGCATTTCTTCCGGATCAT
>CACZQE010000039.1 GCA_902783205.1 uncultured Lachnospiraceae bacterium
AAGAACAGGAAGAGCACAGTCTTTACCGGGATAAACGACTGGAAGAAATGCGTTTACTCCGTCCTCTTCTGCTGGAAGGTGTCCAACTGCAAAACCGTCTTAAAGAGGCAGAAGGAAGACAGAAAAAGTTTTCAGCAGATATTTCGAAAACTGAAGAAGAGATAAAAGAAGCTAAAAGTAAAGAAAAACAACTTCGGGAAGCAGAAGGGAATTTAAAAGACCGGATCCTGACTCTGGAGAAATCTCTGGAGCAGAACCGGGTCAGTGCCGAACGGCGCCGAACGGTTGAAGATGGTGCCGCTAAGGAAAATGATTACCGGACTCGTCACAGCCTGTATACTGAAAATCTGGAAAACTATAACAGACGGGGAAAAAACCTGGTCGAAAAAAAGGAGGAACAGGAAGTATGCCGCATAAAGCTTTTGCATGTAGCCTCCTCACTCTCCCGGTCCATGGAGGAGCAGAATCATCTGTCAGACAAGAGGCAGAAAGATTTGGAGAAGTGCCGGAAGCAGCTCTCCGAGCTTAAAGAATCAGTGCAGAAATGGCAGCAGACCCATATGGCTTCCATCCTGCAGAAAGATCTGAAGGAAGGTGAGCCCTGCCCTGTATGCGGATCTGTACATCACACTATAAGCGGATCAGAATACCCAGTCTACGCAGAAGGAAAAGAAGAAGAGTTTAAAAAGGAAGAAGAAAGGCTTGAGAAAGAAAAATCCACGATTCAGGAAGAAATTGGTGATATCCGTATCCGTCTGACGGAACTATCCGGACTTCTTAAGTCTATTTCCGATTTGGGCATTACTGCCCCCGCATCCGGAGAAGAAGATCTCCCCGATTTGCCGGAGACATTTTCCCTGCCTGCTTCTTTTGCCTCCCTGAAAAAAGTCCATGCATCACTTGTGGACAGCTGGCATCAGATCACGGCAACCATAGGGTCCGAAGACCAGACAATTCTGGAAACCGGAAAAAAACTGGAAGAAGAGCACACCCGTCTCTCAGGTATGGCGGAATCCATAAAGGGCCTCCGCAAACAGGCCGGGATCAGTGATTTCTCAGAAGAGCAGGAAAAAATCCGGAAGGCGGATGCAGAGGCATCCGAACAGCAGAAAGAACGTTCGGAACTTCGGGAAAGATACGAAAAAAAGCAGAAAGAGAGGGAGGCAGCTTCTCTTTTACTGGGGAACCTGAAAACCCGCAGAGACAGTTCCCTGCAGGAACTGAAAATCTGTGAAACTTCCCTGAAAGGCATCCTTTCCTCATTCCCTGCCGAACTGAAGCCGGAGGATGACCATCAGGCGGCCCTCAACAAACTGGATGAAGAACAGGCCCGGATGGATGATAAGGACAGGAAACTGCGTGACAAAGCTGCCGGCGCCCTCGAGGAAAAAAACAAATGTGACAAAAAGAAGGAAGGGATCAGAAGCGCCCTGAAAGGTGCCCGGGACACCTTTGAAGAAGCAATGACCAGATTCAAAGAGCAGGCTTCCCTGATCGGCATCGGAGAAGGGGAAGACTTTGAAAAGCTATACAGGCCGGAAGAAATTTTAGCCGAAGAAAAAGAGCAGATCCGTCTTTTTAAAGAAAGGGAAGTATCACTGAATCAGTCAATGGAGGACCTGGAAAAGAAACGGAATGGCCGCACCATGACTGAACAGGCCTGGGAAGCTGTAAAAAATGAACGGGATGACATATTAAAGGCTGAAAAAGAGCTGGTTCAGTCCCTTGCAGTTACGAAGCAGAAACTGACGGACCTGAAAGTAAGGCTGGGGGAAAAGAAAGAACTGGAAAAAATTCTGAAAGGTGAAAAAGAGACTTCTGACCGGATCAGTGAGCTCTACACTCTCTTCCGGGGAAATGCCTTTGTAGAGTACGCGGCAATGTCAAGACTGAAATATATTGCAAGAGAGGCCTCTGACATCCTGATGCAGATCTCAGGAGGCAGTTATAACCTGAGAGTCAACGACAATTCTGAGTTTGTGATCAGAGATAATAAAAACGGCGGCGTGATCCGCCCCTCAGACACTCTTTCAGGGGGAGAAATCTTTATTACTTCCCTGGCTCTGGCCCTTGCCCTCTCCTCTTCCATTCAACTGGGCGGAGCGGCGCCTCTGGAATTCTTCTTCCTGGATGAAGGTTTCGGCAGTCTGGATGACGATCTGCTTGACGTTGTCATGAACAGTCTGGCCTCTCTGCCGCGAAGGAAGGGAAGCATAGGAATCATCAGTCATGTCCAGTCTATAGAGTCCAGGGTTCCCAGAAAGCTGATTGTAACCCCTTCCTCCAGAGAAGAAAACGGAAGCCAGATCCACATGGAGCTGACATGATACCGGAGACTTTCCGGAGCATATATAGTAGGGACAGAAGGCTTCTAATACAACATATTGTTATTTACCTAAATAGCTAATAGTAATTATAAAAATATCAGGGAGTGTCATTGATGGCACTCCCTGAATCATACATTTACAAATTACAATATGCTTCTGATCTTACAACCGGTCTTCCGATCCTCTTAGCTGAGCGCTGCTGTGATAATAGCCATTTTATATACTTCGTCCGGTTTGCTTCCGCGGCTTAAGTCATTAATAGGCGCATTCAGGCCCTGCAGGACAGGTCCGATCGCTTCATATCCGGCCATGCGGTTACAGACTTTATAAGCGATATTACCGGCACTGATATCCGGGAAGATAAATACATTTGCCTTGCCTCCGACAGGGGAATCCGGGCACTTGATTGCAGCAACTTCCGGTGTAAATGCTGCATCAAACTGAATCTCGCCTTCCACTTTCAGATCCGGAGCTTTCTCTCTGACAAGCTTCGTAGCATTGGCCATCTTGGTAACAGACTCGCCTTTTCCGGATCCCAGTGTGGAATAGGAAAGCATGGCGACACGCGGCTCCAGACCGAATACTTCTGCTGTCTTTGCAGACTCAATAGCGATCTCTGCCAGTTCTTCCTCGTTGGGGCTGATGCAGATGGTACAATCACTGAAGCAGTAGATGGTCTCGTCCTTAACCATCAGGTATGTGGAACTTACAATCTTATTGCCGGGTTTTGTCTTGATCAGCTGCAGAGCGGGACGAACGGTATCTGCGGTAGAATATGTTACACCGCCAAGTAGACAGTCAGCCTTGCCGATCTTTACGAGCATTGTACCGAAATAGTTGGTCTTCTTTAAATTAGCCCGAACCTGTTCTTCGGTCATTTTTCCTTTACGCAGGGCGACCATCTCCTGTACCATCTCTTCCATTCCCTCATAAGTCTCAGGATCGATAATAGTACATTTGCTGATATCATGGCCGTACTTTTCGGCTGCTGCTTTGACATCGTCAGGCTTGCCAAGAAGGATAACACCGACCAGATCATCCGCCGTCAGTTTCTCAGCCGAGTAAAGGATTCTCTTATCTGTTCCTTCCGGAAATACGATTGTTCTGGATTTTGTCTTCAGGGATTCAATTAACGGTTTTAACATAATTCCGCCTCCATAATAATTGTAGTTGCATTTATTTCATAAAACATGTTCTTTCCTGTTATCTTACCGGTTTTCTGTATGCATAATGAATGCCTTTACCGGCAAATTCTCCATCCTTCCACTGTCCGTCTTTGACCAGATCCCATCCGTCATAATCCGGATCAGGTTCGGCAATCCGGGCGTAACCGGTATCTATCATGCCATTACTGAAAGTGGCGTCACAGAGCTGTTTCCCGTCTCTGCTGAAAACCTGGTATCTGTCCTCTTCCCACTCGAAAGCGTTGCCTCCGCCCTGATAACGGCGATGGTAGCCTACGGAAAAGCGCTTTCCGGTAAGATCGTGGAAAAGCTTGAGAATCTCCGGTGCCATCAATGCGCTGAAGCGTACTCTTCCCTCAAAAAGTGTCCGGAAAAAGACCGGATAGAAAGGCAGCATATTGCTGCACAGACAATCTTTCAGACCGGAAATATGTGCGGGATAGAGCAGGGTTTCTCCATCTTCTTCTACAGCACGGACAACTCTGCGGCAGTCTTCCAGTACTTTGGCGCTGTCTTCCGGCAGACCTTCGGAAATCTCGTCAATATACTTCTTTACGGATGCAGGTACAGTTCCCAGAGAAAGGTCCGCTGCGAAGTCGTCCCTTGCATAGTGGTAATAAACGGACTTGATCACCTGATTCATACAGTGATACAGGTCCTTTGCAGCCTGATCCTTCTCAGAAAGCGGGGCCTTTTTGGCAGGCTGTCTTTCTTTTCTTTCCTTCCCGGCAGCTTTTTCCTCTCTCTGAGGAGCCTTTTTCTCAGCCGGAGCCATATCTCTTTCCGGCTTTTCCTTTCTTCCGGGTCTTTCCTTTTCTTCGGGCATTTCCTTAACTTCAGGCTTTTCTTTCACTGCAGGCTTCTCTTCGGACTTGCTTTCCTGAATTTCTCCTGTCACAACAGGCTCCGCAGGCTGGCTCTCGATTATCTCTTTCTCCTTGCCATCCGCTATGGGAGCTGCCGGCTGCGATGTCTCTTTCTTTCCCGAAAAAAGTGCCTTAATCTTGTCAAACATCATTCTTCTCCCTTATCTTCCGTAATAACGGGATTAATCCCTGTAAATAATATTAAATGTTTTTCCCTGAAATTTCAACTCTTAACCCTCAATTCATGTTAAAATATCTCCTGTTAGCGGTCTACCAGAGCATGCTGAATTTCCCGGACAAGATTCCGGCAGAAAGGTTATATAATATATGTTGAACAATTTCTTCCTGATCAACAGCAGAATCCTGCTTCCCCTCCTCCTGTTCGGACTTCTTACAGGAAAAATCCGCCAGGGTACCTACCGTGCCCTTTTCCGCAAAAAGCAGGGCGATCTGGTAATTGATTTCTTCAACCTGATCGGTATCCCTGTCCATGAACTTTGCCATCTGATCATGGGCCTTCTTTTCGGCTATCGGATCAAAAAAGTTTGTCTTTACCGGCGGCTTTCCGCCGCCAGAGCCGGCGGAGGTAATCTGGGCTATGTGAGAATGCAGCATAAGAGAAATACATTTTTCCAGCGTCTTTGTGATGATGTTGGCCAGTTCTTCGTGGGAACCGGACCTGTTCTTCTCGGTCCTTTCCTGGTCTGCGGCATCCTTATGCTGATGCCGGAGCAGGCGCGCAGTATTCCTGTCTCACTTTTTGACAGGGAAATTGATACATTTTCCCTGATCCGGTCCATGACCCCGGGGCAGATCTTCCTGACCTGTTTCCTGATCTATGCGGTGATCGGAATTTCCATGAACATGGAACTGAGCAGGGCAGACCTTTCCATGACAAAAAAAGGTTTTGTCTTTCTGGAAATTCTGATCCTGATCGCTTCCCTGATCCTGGCCAGGACGGACACTGCTCTCCTTCCGGCTCTCGACCGGGTCTTCCGCTATCTTACGTCCATCTACAGTGTCGGAATCATTGCAGGTCTGATTGCCTATATACTGGCTCTCCTCTAGACTCCGTCCAATCATAAAAACAGAGAGGATGCCGCATTCAGCGAGTGGCGAAAACTCACAGAATCTGGCATCCTCTCTGCCCATGAAAGAATTGAAGAATGAAATATGAAGCGTTGATCTTACCAAGACGCTGGCCGGTGCCACACATCATGCACGAATGCGCTGCACGGCATAAGATAAATGTCAATTGGTAATTAAGAATGGAAATGATCATAGAAAATCAATCCTAAGACTGCATGGCATGACCCGGTCCTCTTACAAAGCGGCCGGAAGCACTGACTGGCACATGCGATTTAGAAACACAGTCTTAGAATCTATCTGCAAATGCAGAAAAAGAAACTAAAGATATGGCAGAAATGCTCTCATGTTCATCGCTCGTAAACATAAAGAAATCCCTGGCAAGCAGTTATCCTGACTAAGGATCATCACTCTCCTGCGCCTTCCCAATCCCTTCGGGTCTCAGTGGCTCATACAGAAGAACTCCCCATTCACAGTGACGTGATCGTACCGGATTCTAACCGGTTTCCCTTTTAATCCGTATGGAACTTGCCGGACTGTGTAATTTCCCATTAACACACCCATAAACGCAATTATATTATATCAAAACAGTGAATATTTGTAAACACGAATTACATTTCTCACCCCATATTATTATGGATAATATCCAGCACTGTGCGCAGGTCTGCCGCATCGATCTGTCCGGGCGCCGAAACCGCACCTGCACTTCCAAATGTAATGGCAGAACCGAATACTTCACCCGACAGCCTGCTGATCAGTCCCATGGGAGACATTGACATTGTTACAAAGGGGCACCTGGCAAAATGTGAGACCATGTTTTCCGTCATCTCCATCAGTGCGAAAACATCCTGTTTGCTTTGGGGCATGACAGCCACTTTGACAATATCCGCGCCCATGTCCTGCATCCTTCCCATGCGGGGGATCAGCAAAGCCTGTGACGGTGTCTTTTCAAAATCGTGGAAGGAAGCGATTACCGGCACATGGTGAGCCTGGATGGCAAGTATCAGTTCCGCTGTCTCATCCGCTTCCATAAAGGCCTCCACATCAATCAGGTCTGCTTTGCCCTTTGCCGCAACATCCAGAAGCATATCGCGGTATTCCTCAAAAGATATCTGCGATTCGCCGCCTTCCCCGGAAGAACGGAATGTATAGATTAATGGTATATCTTTAATCTTTTCCCTGATTTCTCCCAGAATACGGTCACGGCTTTCGGTCTCTTTAGTCATTTCCCAGTAATCGGCCCTGAACTCCACCAGGTCCGCCTGATATTCCCCGATCAGCGAAGCCTGTTTCACTATCTCATCCTCACTTCTCCCGGCCAGAGGAATACATACCTTGGGTCTCCCTTCTCCGATACAGATGTTTCTTACAGTGACACTTTTTATCATAACAATTCTCCCCGCGTCCGGATCCGCACATGGTCCGGCATTGCCATCGTTTTTCAGCTAACTCATATCTTACTGTATCCTTTTTACTACGGTCAATCAATTTTTTTGTCCTTCAGGGAACCGGACTTACCATGATATTATCATTGCCTAAATTTCATTAATATTTTATAATGAATAACGTACGAAAAAGACACATGAAGGAGGGATTCATTATGCATAGTATAACCGTTGATCAAATTAAGCCCAGAGGGATCCCGGCTGGAGAGCCGGATCATATCCTGACCCTTGACATCCGCACCGTGCGGACTATCCAGATCGGCTATCAGGCCGAAACCATCTATCTTTATAAGGCAGAGGATGACAAGCTGACAATCAAAGAATACATCAACGGTCTTTCCGGATCGGAGTACTATGCCAAGGCTACCACCAATCCCTTTAAGGCGACAGTCAGATACGGCCGCCGTGAAGAGGTGAACACTGATACATGTATCGAGGTATTCCTTCCTGATTCCTATGATAAAGAACTGCAGCTCTCCTCCCAGTACGGAAGCATCATCACCGATGCAGACTGGAAGCTGGAGCGTTTTGCGGCAGAGACTACAGACGGCACCATCCTTCTTAAAACTGTGGATGCGCCCCGGATCCGCCTTGCTTCCGCCACCGGCATCATCCAGATCGACCATGCCATCGGATTTGCCGATATTCACTCGGTAACAGGTCCTGTAAATCTGATCGCGGCTGACGGCGGCGGCAGACTGAACACCTCTTCCAGTGATATCTTTGCCTCCTATGGCTCTCTGAATACCATTCTGGAATGTGAATCCTTAAACGGCGGCATCTACCTGACCCTTCCCGGCGAGGGTGGTATGATCGTAGACGGCATCTCCAAAACCGGCGGCATCAACTGTGCCATTGACGGCCTTGAGATTCGTGAGAAACCGGGCAATGTAAAAGTCTTAAGCGGCAGGCTTGGCACAAAGCCTTTCCAGAATGTGCGTCTTACCAATATCAACGGAGTCATCAGCCTTCGGGCATAATCCCTGTCCGACCATAAATAAGCACAAAAAACATCACCGTGTATATGCGTCCTGCATATACACGGTGATTTTCTGTTTCCTGATTCTTTCTGTTCAGATTACTTAAGCAAAAAGGGCTGTCGAATAATACCTGTCACCTGAATCCGGCAGAACAGCCACAATGGTCTTGCCTTCGTTCTCCGGTTTCTTTGCCAATTCCACTGCCGCGTACAGAGCAGCGCCGGAGGATATTCCGGTGCTGACACCTTCCGTCTTGGTCAGGTATCTGCTGAGCTCAAATGCTTTGTCATTGGGAACAGGAAATACTTCATCGTAGATTTCCGTATTCAGTACATCCGGGACAAAGCCGGCACCGATTCCCTGAATCTTATGACTTCCTGCCGTCCCTTTGGATAAGACGGGGGATGTTTCCGGCTCAACGGCAACGACCTTAATATCCGGATTCTTAGACTTCAGGAACTCTCCTGTTCCCGTCAGAGTACCGCCTGTTCCGACACCGGCAACAAATACATCCACTTCTCCGTCGGTGTCTTCCCAGATCTCCGGCCCGGTCGTTCTTCTGTGGGCTTCGGCATTGGCGGGATTGACAAACTGTCCGGGAATAAAGCTTCCTTCGATTTCCTTTGCCAGCTCTTCCGCCTTTTCAATGGCTCCCTTCATTCCTCTCTCTCCGGGTGTCAGTACGATCTCGGCACCGTAGGCCTTTAAGATATTTCTTCTTTCCACACTCATAGTCTCCGGCATGGTAAAGATGGCTCTGTAGCCCTTTGCAGTCGCAATAAAAGCCAGACCGATTCCGGTGTTTCCGGAAGTCGGCTCAATAATAGTGGCTCCGGGCTTCAGAAGGCCCTTTTCTTCCGCGTCATCCACCATAGCTTTGGCGATTCTGTCCTTGACGCTGCCCGCCGGATTAAAATACTCCAGCTTGACAAGGAGCCTTGCTTTCAGTCCCAGATCCTTCTCCACCTGGTTCAGTTCAACAAGAGGTGTATTTCCAATTAACTCAGGGATACTCTGATAAATCTTAGCCATAATTGTTCTCCTTTTTTATGTTTATAATTTTCAGGTCTTTTCGGGTTTCATTATATCACATTTTACGCTTCAAGCGCTTCAAAAGCTCCTTCCAGGTCCTCAATGATATCATCGATATGTTCGATTCCGATCGACAGACGGATGGTATTCTGGGCGATTCCCGCATCTTTAAGCTGTTCCGGACTCATCTCCGCGTGGGTTGTATCGTAGGGGTGGATCACCAGACTCTTTACGTCAGCCACATTTGCCAGCAGGGAGAA
>CACZQE010000040.1 GCA_902783205.1 uncultured Lachnospiraceae bacterium
ATATTGTGCCAGACAGAGAATACCGCTCCGGGCACTGTAGCCATGGCCAGGTTTGAAAATGCGCTCTGGGCCAGGCTTGTGGCAAGACCGGAGTTCTGCATACCGATTTCGATAGATATGGCCTTTACCTTTTCCGGGCTCATCCGGAAAACCTTGCCGATGCCGAATCCGCACAGATATCCCAGCAGATTGTGAAGAATTACCACCGCCAGGATCACCAGGCCGCTGCTGAATATATTTGCCGCGTTATGAGACACCACAGCTGCCACGATCATACAGATGGCAAAGGTGGAGATCATGGGCAGGGCTTTGACTATCTTCCGGGTATACTTATCGAAAAAGTAATTGATCACCAGTCCCAGTCCGATGGGGACAAGGATGATTTTCACGATACCGAGAAACATGGCCGCCACATCCACCGACACCGTAGTCCGCAGCAGCAGATAGGTGATCATGGGCGTCAGCACGGGGGCCAGAAGAGTGTTGACACTGGTCATCCCCACCGACAGGGCCACATCTCCCTTTGCCAGATATGTGATCACATTGCTGGCCGTACCGCCCGGGCAGGTGCCCACAAGCACTACTCCCGCCGTCAGGGCGGGATCAAGACGGAAAAGGCGGGCAAGCACAAATGCCAGGATCGGCATAACCGTAAACTGAGCCACACATCCCAGGAGAATATCCTTGGGATGCGTAAAAACCATGCGGAAATCTTCCGGCTTAATAGTCAGCCCCATACCGAACATGATAATCATGAGCAATGGGTTGATCCATGTCGGCTGAATCCACAAGGCTGCTCCGGGCACAAACAGTGACAAGGCAGCCACCGCCAGCACGATCAAAGCCATATATCTGCCTACCAGATCACTTAAGAACTCTATTTTCTTCATAATCAATCTCCTCATCCTCTTTTATTTTTTCCAGAAATGCCCTGGCTTCCGCTGCTCCTCCGCAGGACCGGAAGCTCTCTGATATCCTGACAGCATTTTCCTTATATCCGGGGTCATACATAATCTTTTTCAGGGCTTTAACAATATCATCCTCTGCAATGGATTTTAATCTGATGCCGGCTCCGAGCTCTTCAACACGCTTTGCCACTGCGCCCTGCTCCGGTGTCTGGGGAAACAGCAGCAGGGGGACCTGAAAATATAATCCCTCGGAAGCGGAATTCATACCACAGTGGGTAAGAAAGGCGTCAGCAATCGAGAGGACAGCCATCTGATCGACCGATTCATGGATTTCAATATTTTCCGGCAGATCGCGAAAATGCTCTGTATTAGTCCCCATGGAGATAATGACCTGCCAGCCTGTCCGGGCCAGGGCATGGATACAGTTCCGGTATAACTCCCTGTTCTGATTGACCGTTCCCATGGAAATATATACGGTTTTCTCCGCTGTCTTCTCAAAGGGAGTTGTGACGGGTCTGATCGAAGGCCCTATAAAGTGATAGCGGTCGGAAAATGTGTCGGCGCACGGCTGGAAATACTTTGAGGTATAAACAATGGTATTGGTCTCATTGTCATTCTGAACGATATCCAGCAGCCCCTTTACCGGATAGCCTTTTTCCCGCAGGCGGCGGATCTGTTTATTGATCCTGGGCATTGTCAGCAGCATCTTCGCAATGTCCCAGGGAGTTTCTTTCATGTATTTTGCAGAGTAGCGGTTAAATGCGAATGTAGTGGTGGAGGAGACATAGGGGAGTCCATGTTTCATGGCCACCAGTTTTCCCCAGAAAGCAACTGAATCAGAAACGATAATATCCGGCCTGATCTCCCTGACTTTCTTCGTTGTCATCTCATCAAGGGCAAGCGTTGTGGAAACAAGCAGCTCGGTCGCAAAAGCCTTATCCTTTCCGACACGGTCGGCATTTTCCTTGTCTTCCATTTCAAAATCATAACTGTCACATCCTATGAATGATGCGCCGGCCTGTTCAATCTTCTCCCGAAACATTTCAAATGAGAAGTAATAGACCTGATGGCCCGCGGCAGTTAGTTCTTTCACCAGACCCAGTGTCGGATTGGTATGTCCGTGAGCCGGGATGCAAAACCATGCGATTCTCATTCCTTCTGCTCTCCTTTCCGGATTCAGCTCTTTTAAGATAATCACAGCGGAAATGCCACTGCTTCCCTGTAAAGCCTTTTCAGCAGGTCAATGAATTCCTTCAGCCCCTCTCTGGCATCATTTTTATGTGTGCACAGAACACAGGAAAAGCTTTCCCTGCAGTCAAATGGTGTCCATGCAAACTGGCCGCTGTGGTCATTCAGAAATCCCGGAGCAAGGCATATACCTTTTCCGGCTGCCACATTTATGAGGGTGGTATCATGATCGGCACTGTTGAAATAATTCACTTTCCCTGAGGACACCAGCCTGTGCTGCACAGCCTTGAGGGCCGGCGGGGATCCTCCGCCCACCATCAGGGTGCGCCCGTAAAGGTCTTCTTCCCTGAGGAGATTCTTTGAGGCCAGTTCATCATCCCTCCTGGAAATCAGATAAATGTGGCTTTCAAAGAGATCGTGAACGACAATACCCGGTATCTGTCTTGTCTGCTCTTTAAGGGCAAACAGAATATCCGTCTCATTTCTCAGAAAGCCTTCCACCCCGTTCTCATATTCAAACCTGGGCGTTATCTGAATACCAGGTTCTTTCTCCTCAAAGATCTTCATGGCTTCAGGAAGAAAATACACCGCCTGCCTGACCATCATACTGATCGTGACAGTGTCTTTATACTTTGCGCTGAAATTCTGTCCCTGCTCAATGGCCCGTTTCATCTCTTCACGCATATTGGCAAGATATATGACGAACTGGGACCCTGCAGGGGTCAGCGCCGCGCCTTTCCCGCTTCTTTCAAATATGGCAAAGCCGACCTCCTCTTCCAGCAGCTTTATCTGATAAGTCAGGGTAGGCTGGCTTACGAACATATTATCTGCCGCACGTCTGAAATTCAGCGTATGAGCAAGCTCAATGCAATAATCAATCTGCTTGGTGTTCATATGCTCTCCCCTTCATTATTAATAATTAAATCAATTATACTGTATTTATCGAATCCAGAACTTTCGTGACTTCTTCCGCGAACTTATCGGGATACTCGCTGATCAGCATGTGTGTGCTGTCAGGAAAGCGGACAGCCCTGAAGGGCGTAACTACATGTTCAGCATACCAGTCTGCAAGTCCCGGTGAAAACAGTGAACCCGGATCCGCATAGAAATAGGTGACCGGAACACTGATCTGCCCGACTGTCGGGCGATTATCCTGCATTTTCATGGATGTTGCCAGGCTGATCAGGGTGGATTCGTCGCAGCCGGCCAGCCTCTTTTTCAGGGGTATCCTGAGGAGAAAGCCGGGTATTTTTGCCAGTTTCGGGACAGTTCCAACGGCAAATTCCTTAAAGAGGGAATAGAAATCCTTTTCCGCATCCCGTTCATGCTCTTCCAGGGTATATCTACCCTGGTAAAGTCCAAGCTTCCATTCTTCATCATTAAGCTGCCTTGGAGTCATGTCACAGAGGACAATCTGCTTCAGGGCATCACAGCCGTAGAGGCGGACATAATTGAATATAACACCGGCTCCCATGGACCATCCCAGCAGTGTGATATTGGAAAGCGAAAGCCCCTGAATCAATTCATTCAGATCTCCTGCAAGAGTTTCCATGGTGGGACTTCCACTATTAGCCTTCTTGCTGCCCCCGTGCCCCCGGTGGTCGTAAATAATACATCTGGCCCGTTCCTGCAGCTTTTCCGTCGGCTTCAGAAAGATTTCATGAGAACTTGTCCATCCGTGCATCATGACCAGCGTATCCGCTCCCTGCCCCTTATCCTCATAATAAAGTTTCTCTCCGCTTTTTAGTGTGAAGTAGCTCATATGGCAATAACCTCCTGATGTTTCTCTTTTTCCACTTTCTACGGGCAGCCATGCGGCAGTTCCCGCCGGTTTCTGTGATTCATTCTGTTTCTGATTATACCAGTCTTCTCATCTTCTGAATACTTTCTTTTTCCTGATATAAAAAACTCCCTTTCATCAGTTTTTTGTCTGACAAAAGGGAGTTACAACACGGGAGCGTCTTTACACCTGCAGACACAGAGTCCGGTTTATTCTGTTCCACCGCTCCGGTGTAATACACTGGTTGAGGTTCTGCATAATAATATGAGCTTTATTATAATAATGATTATAAATCTCCTGAATAGCAGCTTCACAGGAATAGCCCCGGGCTTTATCCATCATGGCCCTGCCCATTGCGTAGGACAGCCATGTGCAGTGGTATTCGCTCATATCGACTGTGATATAATCTTCTCCGTCGAGGCTGCTGCCGTCTGCAGCGGACTCAAGGTCATCCGGGAATGCCGCTTCATTTTCTCTCTCCTTCATGTATGCCTCAAGCATGCAGGTTTTCTCAAGATCCATTTCAAATGTGTTCATTCCTGTATTCATATTATCTACCTCCTTCATTATTGTGTTCTCTTTTGATAAGCACACAATAACAGGCGGTTTGTCACAGAAGTATCACACACTTTTTTTCTTCCGTTTCTTCTCCGGCAGTTCTTCCCACATAGCTTCAATCAATTCACACAGGAAGTGCCGGTTATCCACATCATCTACGAGGAGCATCCCCTTCGCCCCCTCATAGGGCAGTTCCACAGGGGCATCCGGCATCATCTTCACTGCGGCCGGAACAGGCTTTACCAGCAGCCTGTCATCATAGATACCTCCAAACACTTTTCCCCGATAGTATAAAATGTACTCTCCCATCATTTTCCTTGATTTTATTTCCTCCAGTTCCGACAGCTGGTCCAGAATAAAATCAAGGTATTCTTTCTTTGATGCCATACAGTTTTCTCCTATCCTCTGATCAGTTTCAGAAACTTTTTTTCGTTCATCTGTTCATTCGAAATGTATTCTCCGTCGCGAAAAAGAGCATAATTGGTAATCGGAGTCGGCGCATTCTGCGCCTCCTCCCTGCTCTCTATATGAATCGCATGGAAACTTATATCATTTTCTCCGGCTGTCTTTTCCAGAACCGGGACATACTTCGCGTTAAAAGGACACTGGTTTGTGTAATAGAGAACGTATCCTTTTTCATCCACATGAGGATGCTTTGCACACTCTTTAAAGCCGGGTGCTTCCACCCCTTCCTCAAAAGGCAGATACCATAACTGAATTCCGTTATCTGCCTCATCACAAACGGTAAATCCTTTATATTTCAGAAACTTCGGATCAGCCAGAAAAGGTTTCTTTTTTGCCGCAGCCAGAATACACAGGCCCGCTTTTCCCTTCTCTTTACTGTCCTCGATACATGCACCCAGTAAATCCGAGGAATATCCGTGCCCTTTAAAAGAACCGGACACCCAGAGGCAGTCAATGTACATGTAGCCCTCAGCATCAATGGGAACCCAGGCGTTTTCGGCAGGAATATATTCTATGAAACATTTTCCCCGCTCCACGCTTTTCAGGAAAACAAGTCCCTCGTCAAACCTGTCGGCAAGCCAGGCTTTCTTTGATAAAACCTGCACGTCCTTATTACTTGAAATAGCGCAGCAGATGTGCTCCTTTTCCAGATTGTCCTTCGTAACTCTGATATATTCCATAAGATTAATCCTCCTTTGCCCTGATCGGATGCCTGATTACTGTCTTTAACTTCTCCGGGGCTGTTCTTCTTGCGTCACTCAGATAGATTTCGTGATGCAGGCGTTTATCGGTAATGTCCGGTTCATAGCCTTCCTGCTCTATATACTCATGCATGGCCGCCACGGTTGCAGGTTCATCATCATAAGGACCTATATGCATACATTGCACACAAAGCCCTTCTTCAACAGTCAGAAACTCCACCCCGGAGAAATCCTGCTTTTTCTTTTCTGCTGCTTCTCTGACCGCCCAGCGGAAGTCTTCCTCTGTCACAAAATCCGGAAGACGGATCACCGAAATCCAGTGAAAATCCGCCTTGCGGCTGTAATCAACGCCTTTTACACCGTCCTGCCACCAGAATCCTTCCAGCGGGGGAACTACATAATCAAAATATCCCTCAATCTTATGATTTCCTTTTTTGCTCATTTTTATGGTAAATGCTATGCCGTACAGAAGCCCGATCGCAGCTTTATAGTCACCGTCTTCAATGTTCGGGTCCCCGCTGCCGCGAACCGCAATATAGTTCATGGCAGGAACCTGAACAATGGCGGGTTTTTTCCCGGGCATATAGAACTCCTTGTATTCCTTTTTAAAATCAAATGCCATCTCTTTTCACTCCCTGTATTTTATCATCATTCTTTGCACCATTTGCCCTATCGCGTCTCTGGCTTCCTGTGGTTCAAGCACTTCAGCCTTATCCCCAAAGGTCATAAGCCAGGTGATCAGGTTCTCCATATCTGTGTAGTCCGCCCTGAAAAGCAGCCTGCCGTCATCATTCTCTGTAAAGGAGTCCGGGCCGAACTCTTCCACCAGGCGCCATTTCTGGTCCGGATCAAAGAGAGCCCTGACCTCTACAGCGCCCGGGAAGATCTTTTCATTTGAAAGGTCCGGCAAGGGTGCCTCTTTGCATATAAAGCTCTCTCCTGTTTCCAGAAGGTCATCCATGCGGTTCAGCTTAAAGAGTCTGAAGTCTTTCCTGTCCCTGCACCAGCCCCACATATACCAGCTTGACCACCGAAAGACAAGATAACAGGGTTCAACAGTCCTGTCACTCTCACCGGATGGAGCATAATAGCGGAATCTGATCAGATGCCTTCCCTCTATCGCATTCTGTATTGTTTCAATCTTCGGAGCCAGAGATTCCCGATACCAGGATGACAGATCGATCAGGATGGAGTCTCTGCCGCTTATAAACTCCGATGAGCCTGCCTGAAGTTTTTCCATCAATTGTCCGTAATAACTGCTCCCGCTTACACTGTCCAGGCTGCGGAGCCCGGCAAGTATCATCTGCATATCCTTAGATGTCAGAATAGTCCTGTCCATCCGGTAGCCGTCCATGATACTGATACCTCCTCCCTTCCCCCGGCTTGTGCTTACAGGAATCCCTGCCTTACAGAGATCTTCAATATCGCGGTTTACAGTTCTTCTGGAAACCTCAAATCTCTCCGCCAGCTCCGGGGCTGTGGTTTTTTCTTTCTGTAATAATACGGACAATATCCCGATCAGTCTGTCTGTCTTCATACTTCTCACTCCGACTGTATTATATCAGCTTAAACACGACAATATAATGTCATGTTTATTATAACAGCAAAAGGATTCTATGCATAGAAAAACAGCCTGTGACTGTCCGCATACTGCAGAATGTCACAGGCTGTTCTTATCACATCTATAGTGTCTCCCACATCTCGTCCAGGGCCTCTTTTTCCTCCTGATTCAAACTGAAAATACCTGCAAAATATTTCACTTCGATGCCCTTCTTTTTCAGCCTGCGCATCAGTTCAAGCCTGTCTTCGCTGAAAACCACGGGTTTCTGCTCTTTTGTTCCGCCTGCAACATTTTCCAGTGTCCTCATATCCAATACTGTTTTCATCATATTTCTTCCCTCTTTTCTTCCTTTGTCCGGTTTGTTTTTTTCTTTGATGTCATGATAACAGAGCCTCCGGCACACTAGTGTCACACAGAATCTTCCTGTTTTCCTTCCCATGAACAAAAAAAGGCACTCCCGAAGGAGTACCGCCAATCTGTGTCAAATATCCTGCTGCCGTATCAGGGTTTAAGTGTAAATTTCATAACAACCGGATTATGGTCTGTATACTTATATCCTGTATCCACGTTCTGAACATAATTGCAGGACACATTTTCTGAAATAATAAAGCCGTCCAGAATCACAACAAAACTGTCTTTTGAATAAGGGATATCCGCATTGCGGGAGGTGGAGATCATCCCTTCCGCATAATCTGTGCATCTGGAAAAACCCTGAGGAAGAAGCTCTTCCGGAAATGGCTGACACCAGCTGAAAGATTTTTCAGTGCCGGGATTGAAGTATTCCCGGGATGTTCCGGTAAAATCATGATTAAAATCCCCGCCACAGACCACATAATTTCCTTTTTCATATTCCGCCTGCAGATCTTTAAAAAGCATTTCCATCTGTGCGTTTCCCTGAGATGCATCGGTGCCGTAGGCAGAGGTATGCACATTGACCAGCACCAGCTCTTTTCCATTGTCGACAGGAATACGGGAAATGTTGTAGCATCGGTCCAGATCCAGGATCTTGTTAAAACCGGTGGATATGGGAAGACTTCTGCGCAGAGAAGAGGCAATATTGGCCCTGCTTATTGTCAAAAGGCCGGATCTGGAAGCGCCGTGAGGCTGTAAAAAAGGATACATCAGATATGCCGAGTGATAATTCCGGGCAAAAACTCTGTCGAAACTCCCCGCCTCATCAAAAAGCTCTGCAATCCGAGCCGCTTCATTTACATGATAACTTCGGGTAGAGCTGGTATCTACCTCCTGAAAAAGGGCGAAATCCGGTTTAAAGGAAAGGGCAGTTTTTGCAGTTCCGTCAGTACAGGTCAAGACACTGTCCTTGGAACGCGCCCGGCTCTCTTTTCCTCCGTCCATAAAGAAGGTATAGTCCGCCGTATAAGCTCCAAAGCCTATGTTATAGCTGACGATGGTATACTCCCGGCCGGCAGAGGCAGCATCGGCAGCATTCCCCTTCACTACGAGCGCTTTGTTATCCTCAATA
>CACZQE010000041.1 GCA_902783205.1 uncultured Lachnospiraceae bacterium
AATCCGTGGAACGCCGGGGCGGGTCAGGATGTTCCCGGACCCTTTCCGTAGATCTTCCCGAGGCGCCGGAGGTAAAGTCCGTCACCATGATGGAGAGGTACGTTCCTTACGGGGCGCTTTACCATCTCTTTATCAATGACGAGGAAAAATACGCGGATATCAAAGAGGACAGGATCAAACGTATTATTCTGGCTTTTTACAGGGACAGGAAGCCCTCCTATCTTAAGGAAGCCTACAGGCAGGAAACTTTTCCGGAAAACCTTGAGGAGCTGAATATTCTGGATTGCTTTGAGGTGGACAAGATGCCGGGATATGACAGAAAATACGCTTATTCGGACCTTCTGACCCTGGAGGATCTGCGAAAGGGAAAGACCGGGGACGAGCATAAACCAAAGACCGCTTTTCCCGGAATGCGCTTCTCGGATAAATACCGTCCCAAATAAAAAAGAGGCTGATAAAGAACACATTCCACAATGACAAAAAAGGGATATTCCACTATAATAAACAGTAGAAGAGTAACTGTAATCATATGACATAAAGCAGCCGGAAAAAGCGGGAAAATCCGCGGTTCCGGCTGGCGGGGAGTTCGAGATGGATTATTTTGACAATGGCTTTAAAGTAGTAAGGATCGTGATTACCGGAGGACCTTGCAGCGGGAAGACCACAGCGCTGGACCAGGCTGCCGAACGGCTCGGAGATCTGGGATATACCATTCTGATGATGCCGGAAACAGCTACACAGCTGATCAGCTGCGGAATCAGTCCCTGGTCCTGCGAGTCCCTCTTTTCCTATCAGCGCTGGCAGATGCGGCTGCAGCTGGCCAAGGAGAAGGTTTATGCCGGAGCGGCGGAAGAGATTGCCCGGGTGCAGGGAAAGCCGGTGCTGATCCTCTATGACAGGGGCATGATGGATAACAAGGCTTATTCTACAGATGAGGAATTTGTGGAGCTGCTGGACGAGCTGGAACTGACAGAAGATGAATGCCTCAGCTGGTATGACGGTGTCTTTCATCTTGAGACTGCGGCCAAAGGAGCTGTGGAGTTTTACACATGCGCCAATAATTCCACCAGAACCGAGACGGTCGAAGAGGCGATTGAGGTGGATAATGCCAGTCTCCATGCCTGGGAGGATTATCCGGACCGTGTGATCATCGATAATTCCACGGACTTTGCAGGGAAAATGGACAGGCTTTATGAGGGGATCCGGTCTGTGCTTATACAGGCGTCTGAAGACCCGGGGGATATAGGATGAAAGATACGATCATTATCGGGATAGCAGGGGGCACAGGATCGGGGAAATCCACATTTGCCAGGCGGCTTGCAGAACGTTTCGAAGGAAATGTATCCATGATCTACCACGATAATTACTACCGGGATCTGAGTCATCTGACCTTCGAAGAACGGAAAAAAGTCAATTATGATCATCCGGATTCTCTGGAGACGGAACTGCTTATTGAACATCTTAAAGAACTGAAGGAAGGGAGACCGGTGGAATGCCCGGTCTATGATTTCGGCGCTCATAACCGGTCAGGCCGGACTGTAACCATCCGGCCGGCGCCAGTGGTAATTGTGGAAGGAATCCTTGTCCTTTCCGACCCGGAGATCAGAAAACTTCTGGATCTGAAAATATTTGTGGACGCCGACGCAGATGAACGCGTGCTTCGGAGGATCCGCCGGGATGTCGTAAAAAGAAAGCGGGATATCGACGGAATAATCAAACAGTATCTGACTACTGTCAAGCCAATGCACAACCTTTATGTGGAACCTGCAAAAGCAAAGGCGGACCTTGTGATCAACAGCGGCAGAAACGAGCAGGCCTTTGCGGTCGCCGAAGCTTTTGTAGAAAAACATTTAAAGAAAAAAGAGAGAGAAGATTAAAGAAAAAAGAGGGGGGAACAGAGAATGAGAAAAGACGCTATCTGGATTGTAGGAAGCGAAGGAAGAATGGGATCTGAGCTGCTGCGCCTGCTGAAGAATAAAACGGATTACAAAGTAGTGGCTACAGACCGGAAAATGGATGTTACGGATCTTGACCAGGTTAACAGGGCAGCGGATATTTATGATCCGGATGTGGTGATCAACTGCGCCAGCATATCAGACAGGGATTATTGTGAAGAACACAGAATAGATGCATTTCGGGTAAATGCCCTGGGCGCAAGGAACCTGGCCATGGCAACACGCCGGAAAAATATTATTATCGTCCAGCTTTCCACAGATGACGTATTTGACGGACACAATAACCGTTCCAAGAATGAATTCGATACGCCGACACCCAATACCGTATACGGGCAGAGCAAGCTTGCGGGGGAAAACTTTGTCAGAGAACTGAATCCCAAGCATCTGATCGTAAGAAGCTCATGGGTTTACGGAAGCAGAAAAGCAAAGAAAATGGAGTATAAAGACTTTTACAGTCAGGTAATCGAACATGGTGAGAAAGGGGAGACCTTCCAGTGCCCCATCGATGTGATTTCAACTCCTACCAGTACCCTGGAGATTGCCCGTTTCCTCAAGGAGGCGCTTAGAATCAGGGAATACGGAACCTATCATGTGTCCTGCGAAGGAGCCTGTTCCAAAAGAGAGTATGCAAGGAAAATCCTGCAGCTGAACGGATATGACCCTGAACTGTGTCAGGCATCTTTCGAAAAGAAAGACGGAAAGGTGACATCTACTCTGCTTGAAAATCTGATGATCAAAATGACCGGCCTGATCGAGATGGCTCCCTGGGAGGATGCGCTGAAAGAGTACGTTGAGAGAGAGAAAGGGGAGGTCTAAATGCAGGAAGCAAAAAGTAAGAAAGAAAAAAAGAAAATAGGCCTGACTACCCGGATCTTCATAGCTCTGATCGCCGGCCTGATCTGCGGTGTTATCTTTAATCTGCTCGTTCCCCACGGATATTTAAGGGACGTCGTTTTTGTAGATGGTATATTTTACGTAATCGGAAACGGTTTTATCCGTCTTATGAAAATGCTGGTCGTACCGCTGGTTTTCTGCTCTCTGGTATGCGGAGCAGCTGCGATCGGGGATACCAAATCCCTTGGAAAAGTCGGCGGTAAGACGATCGTTTTCTACCTGTGCACCACCGCTCTGGCAGTTGCGGTTGCCATCGGCGTCGCCAGTCTGATCCGCCCGGGTATCGGGCTTGACATGGCTTCCGTGCAGGCAGGGGATGTCACAGTCGCGGAGTCGACGAACATGGTGGATACCATCCTGAATATCATTCCCGAAAATCCCATTAACGCCCTGGCCAACGGCATCATGCTTCAGGTAATTCTCTTTGCCCTTCTGGTCGGTGTCCTTCTGGCAAAGATGGGTGAGAAAGCGGACATTCTCTTCAATCTTTTTAACCAGACAAATGACCTGATGATGGAGATGACCAATATGGTCATGCAGCTGGCACCGGCAGGTGTTTTCTGCATGATCGCAAGGACATTCGCCAACCTGGGATTCGAAGCAATGCTGCCGCTGCTTAAATACATGATATCGGTTGTATGCGGACTGGGAATTCAGTGTTTCATAGTCTATATGATTCTTTTCGTCATCTTCACGAGACTGAACCCGACCACATTCCTGAAGAAGTTTTTCCCGGTTATGGCCTTTGCATTTTCAACTTCCACATCCAATGCGACCATACCGCTGAATATTGATACCCTGGAAGAAAAGATCGGTGTTTCCCGTAAGATTTCTTCTTTTACCATACCGCTTGGCGCCACTGTCAACATGGACGGTACTTCCATCATGCAGGGTGTCGCGGTAGTCTTTGCGGCACAGGCTTACGGTCTTCACCTGGGAGTATCAGGCTACCTGACTGTAATCGCCACGGCGACACTTGCTTCAATCGGAACGGCCGGAATCCCCTCCGTGGGACTGGTTACCCTGTCCATGGTCTTTGACGCGGTAGGTATCCCGGTGGAGGCAATCGCCCTGATCATGGGAATAGACAGAATCCTGGATATGCTCCGTACGGCAGTCAATATCACAGGTGATGCCATCTGTACATCCATTGTCGCTTTCCAGAATGGCGAACTTGATACGGAAGTCTTCCGTGATATGGAGGCGGGCAAATATGAGGACTATTAAAAGAAAAAGAAGAAAGCAGGACCTTGTCCGGATGCTTGTGCCTGTGCTTCTTCTCTGCCTTGCCATACCGGTATTACTCGGAGGCTGCCAGGGGGCAAAGGAAGAGGAGGCGACACAGGCTCCCGCTCCGAAGACAGAGGAGAATACAGGATTTGTGGACGAGATCCGGGAGAGGGGATACCTGATCGCCGGATGCAAGACGGATGTACCGGGACTCAGCTTTTATGATGAGAAGACCGACAGCTGGTCCGGACTCGAAGTGGAAATCGCCAGGAAAACGGCGGCGGATATATTCGGGACAGACCTGGACACAGTAGATAAAGAACAGCTGGTACATTTTGAAGGCGTAACTGTCGATAACAGGGAAGATATGCTGCTGGACGGAAAGGTGGACTGCCTTCTGGCCACCATGTCCATTACCGATGCCCGTAAAAAAAGGATGTCCTTCTCTGAAAGCTATTATACAGACTACGTCGGTCTGATGGTAAGGATAACAAAAGAGGATGAGAATTCCCTGGGTTCAGGAAACATCAAATCCCTTGCCTACCTGGACGGCAAACTGATCGGCGTGGCAAGGAAATCAACGACCAGGGCCGCAATGCGTACTTATATTGAAAATGTGGCGACCCTTAACGTGGTTCCCCGCTTTGCGGAGTTTTCCAGCTATGATCAGCTGTACAAAGCATTGAAAAGAGGGGATATAGACGCTATGAGTGTGGACGTCTGTATTCTCCAGGCATACAAGGATGAAAACATGAAAATCCTTCCGGACCGGTTTGCCGCCCAGCATTACGGGGCAGCCGTCAAACCGGAAAACAGAGAGCTTCTGGAGCATATCAACAAGGCGCTTCAGTAGAGAGATGACATGAAAGCAGTAGACGGAAAGGAGAGAGGAAAGATGAGACGATCAGGAGGGCTGCTGGCTGTACTTCTGATATTGACACTGCTGTCCGGCTGTATTCTCGCGGGCTGCGGGAAGACTCCGGAGAGGGATCAGAACCGGTCAGAGTACAGAGTCTGTATGATCACGGACTCCGGTGACATCACTGACCAGTCTTTCAACCAGATGACCTATGAGGCATGCAGGGATTTCTGCAAGGAGCACCATATTGATTTTACCTATAAGAAGCCGGACGGGGATACGGACTATGCCCGGGTGGCCATGGTGGATGTGGCAGTGGCGGAAGGCTACAATATTATTGTGATGCCGGGCTACATTTTTGCCGAGGCTCTGGTTGAAACAACATTTAAATATCCCGACATCAAGTTCGTAGCCCTGGACCTGGGCGGCTCTGATATCGCATCCGCGGCGATCGGCGGAGCCTATTATGAGAATCCCGACGCCTATGATCCGGCCGACTATTACAATACGGCCAATACCTACTGTGCGATTTACCAGGAACAGATTCCCGGTTACATGGCAGGTTATGCGGCTGTGAAACTGGGCTACAGGCATCTGGGTTTCCTCGGCGGCATGGCGGTACCGGGCGTAATGCGTTACGGCTACGGCTATGTACAGGGGGCGGACCGTGCAGCCAGAGAGCTGGGCATAGAGGATCAGGTTACCATGCAGTATGCCTATGCCGGTCAGTTCTACGGATCTACCGAGATCACGGCGGCCATGGACACCTGGTACGGCAGCGGTACCGAGATCGTCTTTGCCTGCGGCGGCGGTGTGTTTACATCCGCGGCTGAAGCGGCGGCCAGAAAAGACGGCAAACTGATCGGAGTGGACAGTGACCAGAAGCCGACCATCGATGCTTACGGGGAAGGCATGACGGTCACTTCGGCGCTCAAACGTCTTCCTGTAACGGTAGATACGATTCTGGATGCTATCATCTTTTCCGACACCTGGGACCGGCATGTAGGAAAGATTGAAAGCCTGGGGCTGGTATCCGGTGACGACACGGATCTGAATTATGTGGGACTTCCTCTCGAATCCACCCAGTGGAATAAAAATTTCAGCAAAGAAGATTATAATAAGTTAGTAAAGGATATTTATGAAGGAAAGATCAAGATCAGCGATTCTCTTGATCAGTTCCCGAAAACAAAGATCAAGGTAAATGTGCGTGAAGGCACCATCCGGTAAAAGGCCGACGAAGAAAGGAGAGAGGTAAAGCATGGGAGAATACGCCATTGAAATGCGTAACATTACAAAACGTTTTCCCGGTATTATCGCAAACGACAATATCACGCTGACCCTGAAAAAAGGCGAAATCCACGCTCTTCTCGGCGAGAACGGCGCCGGGAAATCCACTCTTATGAGCGTGCTGTTCGGCCTTTATCAGCCGGAGGAAGGCGAAATCTATAAAGACGGCAAAAAGGTTACCATCCATGATCCGAATGATGCCAATGCTCTGGGGATCGGCATGGTCCACCAGCATTTTAAACTGGTGGAATGCTTTACGGTCCTGGAAAACATCATCCTGGGCGTGGAACCTGTCAAAGGAGGACTGCTCAATACGGAAGCAGCCCGAAAGCGGGTGATGGAACTGTCGGAAAAGTATCATCTTCAGGTGGATCCGGATAAACTGATCGAGGATATCACTGTAGGTATGCAGCAGAGGACCGAGATTCTGAAAATGCTCTACAGGGATAATGAAATTCTGATCTTTGATGAACCGACGGCGGTCCTTTCCGTTCAGGAAATCGCGGAACTCATGCAGATCATGAAAGACCTGGCAGCGGAAGGAAAGAGCATTCTTTTCATTTCTCATAAGCTCAATGAGATCATGGAGGTGTCAGACCGCTGTACAATTTTGAGAAAAGGAAAATATGTAGGTACGGTCAATACGGCAGACACCACGCCGGAAAAACTGTCGGCCATGATGGTGGGAAGAGACATAAGCAGTAAAGTGGAAAAGAAAAAAGCCGAACCCGGTGAAGTGGTTCTTTCCGTAAAGAATATGTGCGTCTCCGGCGGCACCCACAAAAAAGACGCAGTACATGATGTAAGCTTTGACGTGAGAAGCGGAGAAATCGTGTGTATCGCCGGAATTGACGGAAACGGCCAGAGCGAGCTCATTTACGGTCTTTCAGGACTGGAACACATAAAGAGCGGCAGCATTTTCCTGGAAGACAAGGATATGACCAGGGAGTCTATCCGGCAGAGATCCGTGCTGGGAACCAGCCATATACCGGAAGACCGTCACAAACACGGCATGGTCCTGGATTATTCTCTGGAAAATAATATGGTTCTGCAGCGATATTTTGAACCGGAATTTACCGGCGGCCTGGGCATCCTGAAAAGGGATGCGATCCGCAAATACACTGACCGTCTGATTGAGGAATACGATGTCCGGTCCGGACAGGGAGCCATTACCACGGCAAGGGCCATGTCCGGAGGAAATCAGCAGAAAGCGGTAATCGCCCGGGAAATTGACCGGTCCCCCAAACTGATCATAGCAGTACAGCCCACCAGAGGTGTGGACATAGGGGGGATCGAGATGATCCACAAGCGGCTGATCGAGCAGAGAGACCAGGGGAAAGCAGTTCTTCTGGTCAGTCTGGAGCTGGATGAGGTCATGGATGTGTCCGACAGGATTCTTGTCATGTATGAAGGGGAGATCGTGGGCGAGTTTGAACCGGAAAATGTGACAGTGGAAGAACTGGGACTTTACATGACCGGCGCTAAGAGACAGGAGGTGAAGAAGCAGTGAATACAAATGAGAAAAAATCCCTGTTTCACAGCGACGGCTTTCTGACATTTGCCGCTTCTCTGATCTGCATCCTGCTGGGACTTCTTGTGGGATATGTGGTACTCTTCTTTATCAATCCGGCCGGCGCGACAGCTGCCATGACGGCAATCCTGAAGAACTTCCTCTATTTCCCCCGGCCGGAAGTGGCCCGGGAGTATTTCGGAAGTACCCTGGTAAAAACGGCGCCTTTGCTCATGTGTACCCTCTCGGTGCTCTTTGCCTACAAGGTCGGCCTGTTTAATATCGGAGCATCAGGCCAGTACACCGTGGGAGCGGGCTGCAGCCTTTACCTGGCACTGGCACTTCATATGCCCTGGTATGTCTGCCTGCTGGCGGCCATGATCGGCGGCGGTATCCTTGGAGCTGCAGTAGGAGCTCTTAAAGCCTACCGCAATGTCAACGAAGTTATTGCAAGCATCATGTTCAACTGGATCAGCCTCTATCTGATCAATATGCTCCTGACCGGAGTAAAAGAGTCCAGCACAACATATACCGGCGCCCTCAGGACCAACAACCCCGGGGCCATCATACCGGGACTGGGACTTCAGAACCTTTTCTCGGGCAACCGTTATGTGACCATAGCCATCCCCTTGTCCCTGATCTTTGCCTTCCTTGTATGGTTTGTCATGAGCAAAACAAGACTGGGATATGAGCTTAAAGCTACAGGCTTTAATAAAAACGCGGCCAAATATGCCGGTATGAAAGAAAAGAAGAATATGATCCTGACCATGTTCATCTCAGGATGTCTGGCAGGACTGGGAGCAGGATTCCTTTATTTAAGCGGAATCGAACAGTGGTCCTGTGCCCAGACAAATGTACCGGGCATGGGATTCAACGGAATTGCGGCGGCTTTCCTGGGAGGACTCCACCCGATCGGATGTGTTTTTTCCGCATTCTTTATCCAGCATATTACCAGCGGAGGATCCTATGTGGATAAGATGGTTTATGCATCCCAGATCTCTGATCTGATCCTGGCCATTATCATTTACTTCTGCAGTTTTGTATTCATATTCAAGCACATCATGAATCTTCGAATACAGAAGACGCAGGCAGGAAAAACAGGAGGAAAGGAGGAAAAGGTAAGATGAGTTTACTGATACAATATACTCTGATCTATGCATCCGTACTCTTTCTTGTAGCCCTGGGCGGCTGCTTCTGTGAGCATAGCGGCGTTATTAATCTGGGACTGGAAGGCGTTATGGTCATGGGCGCCCTTGGGGGAGCGCTGGTGATGAAATATATGGCAGGCCTTGCTGCCTTCCCCATGCTGGTCATGGTCGTTCTGGGCAGTGTCATTTTCGGAATGGTCTTTTCCCTCTTTCTGGCAGTAGCAGCCATCAATTTCAACGCGGACCAGACCCTTGTGGGCACGGCCATGAACCTGCTGGCAACAGCAGCTGCAACTGTATTTGTAAAAGCGATCAATATGGCAGAGGATCCCAATAACGTAGCCTCCACCATCCAGTATATACAACAGAAAAAGGCAGTGTCTGTAAACCTTCTGGGATTTGAACTGAACTGGTTTATGGTGATCGCCCTGGCAGCTCTCTTTATCTCGGTCATCGTCCTTTACCGGACCCGTTTCGGACTCAGGCTTATGGCCTGCGGCGAGCATCCTCAGGCAGCGGACTCTGTTGGTATCAATGTATACAAAATGCGTTATGCCGGTGTCCTGATCTCAGGATTTCTGGGCGGACTGGGAGGTATCGCCTACATCACGGCAGGCGTCAGCGAGTGGAAGTTTGAGAACGGTGTCGCAGGATTCGGTTTCCTGGCCCTTGCCGTTATGATCTTCGGTCAGTGGAAACCGGTCAGGATTGCTCTGGCAGCTCTCCTTTTCGGATTGCTTCGGGCCCTGTCCAATGTCTATACCGGATTCGATCTGCTGACAGCCCTGCAGCTGCCCAGCACCCTTTACAATATGCTTCCCTATATCATTTCCCTTCTTGTGCTCGCAATTGCCTCCCGCAATTCCAGAGCACCCAAGGCAGAAGGAATCCCCTATGATAAGGGACAGAGATAGTGACGAAAAAAATCAGAAGAAAAAAAGAAAGGAGGCGTCAGCAGTTACGATTCAGCCCATTTTTACAAAAT
>CACZQE010000042.1 GCA_902783205.1 uncultured Lachnospiraceae bacterium
GGCCGTAAAGGGATCATTTCCGGTACGGAGTGAAAATCAGATGATGCAGGATATCAGCTTAGAAGAATACTGGTCCCGGATGGGAATATCCGGGGAGGTTGCGGCCTTTTGCGCAGATATAGAAAAGGAACTGGCGCCCCGCTTTGATATGGCGGATCATATCGCTCAGATCAACCAGATGAAGGTACTGGCTGCCATGCGGGAAAACCGCCTGTCAGAGGCATGCTTTGCCCCCACGACGGGATATGGCTACAATGATCTGGGTCGTGAGACTCTGGAGAGGATTTATGCGGATGTTTTCGGAACGGAAGACGCTCTTGTCAGGCCGCAGATCGCCAGCGGTACTCATGCCCTGGCTCTGGCCCTCATGAGCCAGCTCCGGCCGGGAGACCGGCTTCTGTCTCCGGTGGGAAAGCCTTATGACACCCTGGAAGAGGTGATCGGGATCCGTCCTTCCGACGGTTCACTGGCTGAGTACGGAATCAGTTACAGCCAGGTGGACCTGCTCCCTGACGGCAGTTTTGACTGGGAAGGAATTGAGAAGGCGCTGAATGAAGAGACCAGGATGGTGACCATTCAGAGATCCAGAGGCTATGCTACCCGCCCTACCCTGTCGGTGGAGGCGATCGGCAGGCTGATTTCTTTTATCAAAGAGAGGAAGCCTGACGTAATATGCATGGTAGACAACTGCTACGGTGAATTTGTGGAAACTGCGGAACCGTCACAGGCCGGTGCCGACCTGGTGGTGGGCTCGCTGATTAAAAATCCTGGTGGAGGACTGGCGCCGATCGGCGGATACCTGTGCGGAACTAAAGCCTGTATCGAACGGGCAGCCCACAGGCTGACATCCCCCGGCCTGGGCCGGGAGGTGGGCGCTACCCTCGGCGTGACCCATTCCTTTTTGCAGGGACTCTTCCTTGCGCCGGCGGTGGTAAAAAATGCTGTCAAGGGAGCCCTTTTTGCGGCAGCTCTCTATGAAAAACTGGGATTTGACGCTGTTCCCCGGGCTGCTGAGATTCGTCATGACATCATTCAGGAGATAGAGTTCCATGATCCCCGCCTTCTGCAGGCCTTCTGTGAGGGAATCCAGGCTGCTTCCCCGGTTGACAGTTTTGTCCGTCCGGAGCCCTGGGATATGCCGGGCTATGATGCCCAGGTGATCATGGCCGCCGGAACATTTATATCCGGAGCTTCCATAGAGCTGTCAGCCGACGGCCCCATGAAGGAACCCTACGCCGTATTCTTCCAGGGCGGACTCACCTACGAGCACGCCAGATACGGAATCATGATGACCCTGCAGAAGATCACGGAACTTCCCGATTACAGGGATATTCTTAAGAAATAATAGACAAAAATCGTAACGAAAAGCAAAAGAGTATTCTATATACAAACGAATGAATTTATGCTAAAATAGTTGCCGGACTGGTAATCCCATATCCTGTGCCTGGGGAGGGACAGGAGGGAGCTATGAACGCAAATGCAAGAAACATGAAGGATCGTCCCGTCACGGAACGGCCCTATGAAAAGTGCCTGGAATCCGGTGCGGAAAGCCTGAGCAACGGTGAGCTCCTGGCAGTGGTTCTGCGCAGCGGAACACGGGGATGCTCCGCATTGGATCTGGCTTTTTTATTGCTGGAAAAGCATCCGGTCCACAAGGGCCTGGCAGGTCTTTATCATCTGACCTACCCCATGCTTACGGAGATTCCGGGGATCGGAAAGGTCAAGGCAGTGGAAATCCTCTGCATTCTCGAGCTGTCGAAGCGTCTGTCCCGCGCTTCGCTTGAGGCCAAATGTGATTTCAGCGCGCCGGAGTATGTGGCCTCCTACTATATGGAGGAGATGCGCCATCTGGACCGGGAGAAGGTCAAGCTTCTGCTTCTGGACGGACGGCACCGGCTGATGCGGGAGATCGACCTGTCGGAAGGAAGTGCCAACGCGGCCTACGTGAGCCTGCGGTCGGTATTCACTCTGGCCCTGCGCTATGAGGCGGTACATCTGATCCTGCTTCACAATCACCCGTCCGGGGACCCCCGGCCCAGCAGAGACGACCTGAGCCTGACGGCCAGGATCCAGGAGGCGGGCGAACTGGTCGGCATACCCCTGACCGATCATATCGTGATAGGAGACCAGTGCTTTATCAGCATGCGTCAGGAAGGCATGATGCGGAGCGGGAACAATTAAGGGACCTGTTATGAGATAACCGATGTCTGCGGATATCCGCAGCACATTTATACTATAGGAAACACTGGAAAGGAGACCGGTCAATGTCTGAGAGAATCTATGGAATAGATATGGGTACGAACTCGATCAAGGTATATCAGAAAGGCGCGGGTGTCGTACTTCATCAGAAGAATATGATTGCCATTGTCAATAAAAAGGAGGCGCTGGCTCTGGGCGATGAAGCCTATTCAATGTATGAGAAAGCCCCCAAGAACATAGAGGTCAAGAAGCCGATCGTTTACGGTGTTATTGCGGATTTTACGGCTATGCAGACCATGATCGAGCTCTACTTTAAAGGAAGCCGCGGCCACAGGCTGGAAGGAACACAGACACTGCAGGCCAATGCATCTTCCGAGTTCTATATCGCTGTTCCCTCTGATGTGACAGAGGTAGAAAAGCGTGCTTTCTATGACCTGATCGCCAGCTCCTCACTCAAGACCAAGAGGGTCCACCTGGTGGAGAAGCCCATCGCCGATGCCCTGGGCGCAGGACTTGATGTCATGGATGCCACAGGACGCCTGATCGTCAATATCGGGTCCGATACGACCGAGATCAGTCTGATCAGCCTGGGCGGCATCGTGCAGAGCCGTCTTCTGAAGATCGGCGGCACCAAGTTTGACGAGGCGATTCAGCAGGCAGTCAAGAAGAAACATAACCTGGTGATCGGCATGAAGAGTGCCGAGCGCCTTAAAATGAACCTGGCAAGCGGAATCAAAGAAGACGAGGAGAGGACGGACGACGTGATGGGCCGCAACCTGATCACAGGCCTGCCCAACCGTGTGACCGTGACCAATCATCTGATCTTTGAAGCCATGGAGGAGAGCATGTCCTCCATTATCGACGCGATCAAGTTTATTCTTGAGAAGACACCGCCGGAGCTTTCCATGGACATCATGCACGACGGAGTCTGCGTGACAGGCGCTTCCTCTCACGTAAAGAATCTGGATCACCTGATTCAGGAGGAAACAGGCCTCAGTATCATGAAGATGGAAGAACCGGAGCTTACAGTAGTGCGCGGTCTGGGTATGATCATAGAAAATCCGGAATACGAGCGGCTGGCAAATGCTCTGCAGGAGTCTAATTTTAACTAAGATTTTTATCGGGAGACGATGAGATGAACAGCCGAAGACGAATTAACCTTTCCCCCAGAATGCTGTTGCTTCTTCTGACCGGGATCTGTATCGTGCTTCTCTTTCTCAGCGCTGCGTTTAAAAATGTGTTCAAACCTTTCACCAATGTAGTGGCAGCGGTGGTGATCCCCATGCAGGACGGGATCAATACCATCGGATCCTGGGCCGGAGACCGGTTCGGGAACTTCAAGAC
>CACZQE010000043.1 GCA_902783205.1 uncultured Lachnospiraceae bacterium
AACGAGGCAGAGATCAAACAATTCCTGTTCGCAGAGGATTAAGTACCGGCGGGAAACGCTACTGACCGGATTGGCAGGGCGCGGAAAGCCGGCGGCATAGTTTCACATGGACACGGATAACGGTTTCCTTTTCAGTACTGTTTTATCCGTGACGGCGGAGCTATGGAAAAAAGTAAAAACCAGATGGGATGAGGTGAAGCCTGTGTATGCTTATTGCTTATTCTGTGAAACACAACGATGCAGGCCGATTGCCGAATACATCAGCAGGAACTACGGATATCAATGCATTTCACCTAAGATTATCCAGCGAAAATGGATTAAGAGTGAAATGACAGCAGAAAGTCATGACTGGCTACCCGGGTATATTTTTCTCTATACAGAAGAATTGATTATGCCGCATTTTTATATCAATGGCATCATCAGATGCCTTGGCAACAGGGAACTGAGCGGTATGGATCTTTCTTTTGCTGAGATGATTTACCGTCTTCACGGTGTTATGGGTACCGTTTCATTGGTCCGGGAGGGAGATTACTGCAAAATCAATGATCCGGCCTGGAAAGAAATGAACGGAAAAGTAATCAAAATGGATCACGGACGTAAAAGATGTTGTATTGAATTTGAGTTTGACGGTATCAGACGTACTGTATGGGCAGGGTACGAAATAATTGAAACACAGCAGCAGGCGTCAATACAGCGCTGCTGAAATATTTAATGTACATCAGGCGGGTAATATGAAAAGAAGAAAAACAGTTCCCCTCAGTTTGATCAAAATTCTGAATACTGTTCTGGTTGCAGCTCCGTTTTTACTGTGCTGGTTTTTGTATTATGAACCCATCACCCTGACTACGGAATCAAAACAGGTTTCGGTTTTGGTAATTGTGCTATACTGCATCATTTTCTATACGCTTTGCCTTCAGTTGGATGGTTTCAGGGCATCTATTATGAGGATTACTGAACTTATCTATTCCCAGATTATAGCCGTCGCACTGACGGATGTCTGCGCTGCGCTGGGGATCTGGATGCTTTCTATTCACTTTCCCAACCTGTTTCCAGGTTTTCTGTGTTTCCTGGCGCAATGCGCGGTTATTCCCATGATCTGTTGGAGGGAATACAATTCATATTATAAAAATCATCCGCCGCAGAAAACACTGGTTGTATATGATGTGCGTCAGGGCACTGAGAACCTTGTTCATGCGTATGGTATGGAAAAGCGCTTTGATGTGATCGGCGTACAGCCGGTGGAAGAAGTGGTCGACAGCCCTGAGATTCTGGACCAGCCGGAAGTCGTTTTCTTATGCGGTATTCACAGTGGCGAACGGAACCAGATTCTCAAGGAATGCATGTACCGGGATCTTCAGGTGTATATTATTCCACGCATCGGCGATATACTGATGAGCGGTGCGGAACAGATGCATATGTTCCATCTGCCAATGCTTCGCAGCAGAAGATACCAACCCATGTCGGAATATCGCACGATCAAACGTTTCCTGGATATTGTTTTTTCCGGCGTCGCATTGGTGATCTTTTCCCCGATTATGATTGTGACCGCCATTGCAGTTAAGATGGACGGCGGACCGGTGTTTTACAAACAGACCAGGTTGACGCAGAACGGAAAGGAATTCAAAATTCTGAAATTCCGCAGCATGTGTGTAGACGCGGAAAAAATGACCGGAGCTGTGTTGAGCACCGGTAAAGACGATCCCCGGATTACCAAAGTCGGCAAGATTATCAGGTCCTGCCGGGTTGATGAGATGCCCCAGCTGATCAATATTTTTAAAGGAGATATGAGCATTGTCGGGCCCAGACCGGAGCGTCCGGAAATTGCTGAAATCTATGAAAAAGAACTGCCTGAGTTCAGGCTGAGGCTGCAGGCAAAGGCCGGTTTGACCGGGTATGCCCAGGTCTACGGAAAATACAATACAACGCCATACGATAAACTGCTGATGGATCTGATGTATATATCATGTGCTACGCTGTTTATGGATCTGAGAATTGCTATCGAGACGCTGCGTATTCTATTTGACAAGCAGAGCACGGAAGGCACTGACGAGGAAGAAGTAGTCCTTACTTACAGCGAAAGAAGAGAAGAAAAGAAAGATTAATCAGATTGAAAAACGAAATATAACAGTTCTTGTCAGCATTATAATCTATATTTATATCTGAAGACAGGGAATTGTTGAATCGAAGGCAGGACAGAAAAGAAGAATATTTATGAAGAATAAAAGGAAAAAAATAAAGTAGTAAGGGACAGTGAAAAATGAGAATTCTTCTTTATACTGAGGAATACTATCCTACTTGCGCTGCCTGCTCGTATCGAATGCAGGTATTAGCAGATGCTTTTATACAACAAGGGCATACTGTGACTGTTCTTACCAGTGCGAGGAACAAGGATAACGGGACTACAGCCGGCAGACAGGAAAAAATACTTTATTCTGCTGCAATTCGGATGAAGAAAAAAACAACAGTTATGCGATTGTTAAACAATCTGAGCTTTGGCATTTCTTCTCTTTTTACGGCATTGAAGGCAGGAAAAACAGATATTGTCATTGTGACTTCTCCACCTCCTCTTTCCACACCGTTCGGGAGCTTTATTGCACGCTGTAAACATGCCAAATTAGTTTATGATGTCAGAGATATCTGGCCGGATGT
>CACZQE010000044.1 GCA_902783205.1 uncultured Lachnospiraceae bacterium
GTAAATGACCTGGTGGCAGTCGTAACCTATTACGGGCTGGCCTGGATCCTCCTGATCAATGTATTTCATCTGTCCTGAGAGACAGGCTATATAAAAGAACAGCCGGCACAGCGGATCTGATCGAACCGCTGTGCCGGCTGTCTGATGGGTATTCATTTAATCAGCATGACTACTCATCCGACACGTTGCAGGAAAAGAAGGCTTTATACTGGCTCTTTTTTGCGCTGTTATACATCTGTACCTGTATTACAAAGGCACCTTCATAATCAACGCCGATGACCGCCTGGGCGGTCTTTTTCTGACCCGTCCGGATTTCCTCCGGCAGACTGCCTTCCGGACGGTCCAGGGGATAATCATATCCCAGATTTCCTTTGCAGTCGGTGATTCTGTTGGAAGTCAGATCAATGCAAAGGCCCTGCTTTGAGGTCGTCGTGTAATGCAAATTCTCATAGGTATAAGTGACAATATATACGGCCGCCGGTTCAATATCCGCATAGATATTGCGATCGTCGGTCTTCTCTACGGAATCGATTGTAAGTGACCATTCCGGTGTGTTCCAGGTGTCACCGGGCCGGTATACTTTTTCGGTCCTTGATGCCCGGTCGGTGATCAGGGCTGCTGTCTGAACAGGAACCGGAACCGGCTGATCCTTAGCTTTTATGACTGCCGTCGGCGAAAGGAAAAGCCCGGCGGTCATAAGCATGCATAAAGCTATGGCAGTCATCCATCTTCTCATAGCTATCCCCCCTTAATTACTATAATAATAACAGATTGGTCAGTAAATGTCTGAAAATATATGTTACAATTCTGTTATTGTTTATTTAAATTACTGTTTAATCCTAAAAAAACCGTATTTTTACAGACATTTGAAATGATTTCGTAATTGATTTATTTTTATTTTTCCGTTAGACTGTTCAGGTGATGTCTGAAAACAAAAAGCAATGGAGATATAAATGAGAGACAAGAATTCTACAAGGTATCAGATCTATCAGATCCTCAGCCGTCTGGAGCACGAAGGGAATCTGACGGAAGAAAAGAAAATTCCCCAGCACAGAAATGTAAGCGTGCATACACACAGTGTACACGTAGCCCTGACAAGCTGCCGCATTGCGGACCGGCTTCATCTGGATGTTGACAGGGACTCCCTGATCAGGGGAGCTCTCCTCCATGACTATTTCCTCTATAACTGGAGGGAGTATGACAGGAGCCACCGCTTACACGGATTCCGCCACCCCGGCATCGCTTTGCGCAACGCAAAGAATGATTATTCCATTAATGAGGTGGAAGAAGATATCATCAAAAAGCACATGTTTCCGCTGACACCCCTTCCTCCGGCTACCAGGGAAGCCTGGATCGTAACTCTGGCGGATAAGATCTGCGCAGTCAAAGAACTGGTAGGCAGAAGCAGCAAGTACAGTTTTTCCGGTGTTCTGCCGGAAGAAGAGGCAGTATAAATATAATAATATTGTGTTATTTTTACATATAACATATTATAACCTCCGCTCCCGGATCAGAGAGCGGAGGTTTTTTTCGGAATGAATTAAGGGAGATTTCACAAAAGAAGAGATTGATAAAATTAGCAGTTGAATCTACATAAAAAAACAGATATAATAAAGCGAACTTCTGACAAGACACCTGTAATAACAGTAAACCTCGTCTGTAAAGATGTAAACCGGTTGGAAGTAAAGAGGAGGAAGAAGCCATGAATAAAAACAAAGACAGTTTTCTTAAAAGAAAAAATGTTGAGATCTCTTTTAAAAGATACGGAATTGATGCCATGGGCGCCATGGCCCTGGGTCTTTTTGCGTCACTTCTGATCGGAACTATTATAAAGACCCTGGCGGAGAATATCGCTGCACCCGGTCTTATGGTAGCCCTTTCGGGGATGGCGGAGGAGGAACTGGCATCCAAGCTTGCCACACTGGGCAGCTATGATCATTTCTGCTGGTATCTGTACCAGATTGGTGGTTTTGCGACAGCAGTAACCGGCGCTGCCATGGCAGTAGCAATCGGATATGCGCTGCAGGCACCGCCTCTGGTTCTCTTTTCCCTGTGTGCCGTGGGACAGGCCACAAACGGGCTGGGCGGCCCTGGAGGCCCTCTTGCTGTTCTCTTTGTGGCGATCATCGCCTGTGAAGTCGGAAAGCTTGTTTCTAAGGAGACGAAGGTTGACATAATAGTTACGCCCGCTGTAACCATTATTGTAGGTATGTTTTTTGCATATCTTCTTTGTCCGGTATTTAAGTATATCTGTACCCAGCTTGGCCTCTTTATCGGATGGGCCACCAACCTGCAGCCTTTCCTTATGGGAATCGTTATCTCCACAGTGGTCGGTGTCTGTCTGACACTGCCCATCAGTTCTGCTGCAATATGCGCCGCCATGGGTATATCAGGCGGAGCAGTGCTGGCAGGCGTTGCAGAAGGATCAGTTTCTCTCGGTGTCTGGAACGGACTTGCCCTGGCGGGCGGTGCCGCGACAGTAGGCTGCTGTACCCATATGCTTGGCTATGCAATCTTAAGCTTTCCCGATAACGGAATCGGAGGCTTTGTGGCCCAGGGCCTTGGAACATCCATGCTCCAGGTGCCCAACCTGATGAAAAAACCGATATTATGGCTTCCGCCTGTGATTACTTCAGCTATTCTCGGCCCCTGTGCCACCTGTATTTTCCATTTGAAGAACAACGGCGCGGCTGTGACTTCCGGAATGGGAACTTCCGGCATGGTCGGTCCGATCGGAGTCATTACGGGCTGGACAAAAATGCCCGACGGAATGAAAGCCGGAGCATTTGACTGGTTTGGTCTGCTTCTCCTTTGCTTTATTGCCCCACTTGTGCTAAACTGGGTAATTGGAAAGATCATGCGGTCCAAAGGGCTGATTGAAGAAGGCGATCTGAAAATCGATATGGGATGATGCCGGATATGCCTGGTCTTTACCAAGTGGCAAAGGAGATCCTGAAGTGTTTATACTTGAAAATATACTGTTTATACTCTTGTACATCGGAGCATTCCTGTGTCTGCCTCCTATGACCCTGGCAAATTCACTGATTCTGCTGGCCATATTCGGTGCCCTTGCCATTTTTATGTGGAGAGGCAGCCGGTGGCAGCTTGCGATCAATATTCTGGCCCTGGCTCTGATCACGATATCCTACAGTGTTTTCATCCTGTCCATGAATCCTTATCCGACTGTTCCAAGGTTTTCCGATAAGGAACTCAATGACAGGATAGAACAGTCTGATGAAGCCAGCCTGCTTCATTATAAATTTGAGAAGAGTGAAAAAGACAAGGACGGGGACGAAATTGAAAACAGGGAAGACATACTTGTGTCGGCCCAGGAGTACACCGGCAGCCATCCCGTTTATAAATACCGGGTTTACGAGAACGGGTACCCGGATGACGGCTGCGGTATCGATGCTGATGTGGTGACTACGGCTTTTCTCAATGCCGGGTTTGATCTGAAAGACCTGATAGAAAAAGACTTTGAGGAAGGCGGCTACACAGAAGATTCCTACGATCCTTCCAGCGATTTCAGGCAGGTTGATGTCCTCTACACCTTCTTCAGGCACATGTGCATTGAAGATGCCAGGGACTGCAGATGCATCTCTCTTACAGTTAATCCTTATAAAACGGATGAGTGGCAGGCGGGAGATATAGTCTTCTGGGAAGATCATGTCGGGATTGTTTCCAATATAAGGAACGCCAGGGGAATTCCCTTTGTTATCCATCACAGAGACCGCTGGCAGGCCAGCTTTGAAGAGGATGTCTTAACCGAATACGGTGACATCAAAGGACATTTCAGAAAAGAGTAAATAAAGAATTAATGCCGATACAGATGCAGGTAAACATCTATATCGGCATTTTTTATATCTCAGAGATCTGCTAAGAAAGAGGGGAAAGGTTTTCTCCGTTGGAACGGATCAGATCTCTGTACCAGTATGCGCTGTCTTTGGGAATCCTTTTCTGATTTCTGTAATCAATGTATACAAGGCCGAAGCGGTGGTCATAACCGCTGTGCCATTCATAGTTGTCTGTGAAAGACCAGTGGAAATAGCCCCTTATGTCCACACCGTCTCCGGCGGCTTCTTTCAGATGGGAGAGATAGGTGTCCAGGTAATCGATCCTGTCCGCGTCGTGCACTTTTCCGTCCGCATAGATCCTGTCATAGCAGGGCTGGCCGTTTTCCGTTATGTAAACAGGAAGTTTATAACGCTCCCATATGATCCTGGGGCCCCAGTAAAGGACACCGGGTGTAACCGGCCATCCAAGAGAGTTCCTGGGGTATCCGGGATACTTGTCACAGATCTTTATCTGACCCTGACTGTCTCTTTCCACTTCTGTCCCGTTATAAATGTTGAGACCGATAAAATCAACAGGAGAGGAGATGATATCCAGATCATCCCGGCTTATCTCTGATGTAAA
>CACZQE010000045.1 GCA_902783205.1 uncultured Lachnospiraceae bacterium
GAAGCAGTTCCAGGAGGCAGGCAGTGATATCAATGCGATTCATGTCGATGTAAGCCGGATGTCCTATGTATCCTCTGCCGGATTGCGCGTTTTTTTGATGATGTACAAGTCATTGGAGGATAAAAGTAACTTTGCCATGACCGGAGTAAGTGAAGAGGTTAAAGAGATCCTGGAGACAACAGGCTTTGACCAGTTCTTTTTAAAATAGCAACAAAAGTGAACACGTTCATAACTGTGTGTTTTTTTCCTCGTAATCATTGAATATACTTCTATCAGGCCGCTTATAATGGGTGTATCATCAAAATATATGATTATATGAGGAGCGTGATTATCCTATGTTGATAAGAGAAAAAATAAAAGTCGGTAACTTTGAGTTAAGAAACCGCATGGTTAAGGCGCCCATTCACAGTGAGACCTGCGTAGACGGAAAGGTAACACCAGAAACAGAACAGCATTATGAAGAGCGGACCAGAGGCGGTCGGTTTGGTCTGGTAGTAGTGGAGCACAGCTTTGTCAGAAAAGATGGCATGGCGTCTCCGACACAGCTCTCTTCCTCCAGAGATTCCGATATCGATGGCCTGAAAAGAATCTGTGATATCATCCATAAGAATGGCAGCACGGCTATCTTGCAGATCAGCCATGCAGGCTGCGGAGCAAGCAGAGATTTCACCGGGGAGCAGCCAGTCAGCTCGTCCAATATCAGTGTGACCTGCGGATGGCCCAACGCCAAACCCAATCCCGAGAAACCGCGGCCGCTGACAGTCAACGAGATCCACGATCTGGAGGAGGCATATTTCAGGGCAGCTGAGAGAGCCATGAAAGCCGGTTATGACGGAATCAACCTGCATTCCGCCCATGCCTATCTCCTTGACCAGTTTTTCTCTCCGCTGATCAATAAGAGAACCGACGAATATAACGGATATACCTTGGAGGGAAGGACCCGGATCCATATGGAACTGATCAAGGGTATCCGTCAGGTGATCGGCGACAAATCACTCTTTGCCCTCAGGCTGGGAGGATGTGATTATACCGTGGGAGGCACCACGATCGAAGATGCAGTCTGGGCATGCAAACGGTTTGAAGAAGCAGGCGTAGATCTTCTGGATATATCCGGAGGAACCTGCTGTTTTGTCCGTAAAGGGCATACCTATCCCGGCTATTTCGGAGACATTTCAGAGGCAGTGAAAAAGGAAGTCCACATTCCGGTCCTGCTGACAGGCGGTGTCAAAACAGTGGAAGACGCAGAAATGCTTCTGAAGGAAGAAAAGGCAGATATGATCGGAGTAGGCCGGATCATAACAGCCAAACCGGACTGGGGTATGGAATTGATATAATCAGGGAGGATAAATATGCCGAGAATTACTACAAAGACAAATGTGTTCCTCAATCGTGAGAAAAAATATCGTATGACTTTAGAGTTTAAGGAAGCAATTGAACTAATTCCCTGTGAGAAGGGTTCTTTTGTAATGGCAGATTTTGAAGATGAGGTTTTTATGCTGTTTGGAGATGAAGAACCATCGGATCCCTGTGCTGCCATAGAAGTGGCAGTTATCCAGGATGCCTTTGACAAGTATGACAAGGAGACTTTTGTGCAGGTCCTTGCAAGGATGACAGAAACTGTGATGAAGTATACTCAGATACCGGAGGACCGGATCTTTGCCTATTATCGAAATTCACCTCTGTGGACTTATAAGAGGCAGGATATCATAGGAACCCTGGTTCATGTCTGACCATCTGTCTGAGTCATAGCCGGGAATAATATTCAGAGCTTATATATATAAAACACCATCCGGAAGCTTAGGCTTTACATAGCCTCAAAAGGATCCGGATGGTGTTTTTAATTGTGACATTTTTACTGCCTCTATTCCGGCAGGATTCCCACCAGAGCTCTTTTGTACATATCCCTGGTAACCGCAGGAAGATCAAACCTTCCCCGTTCCGCTACCCAGGTAAATATGATTCCTTTCACGATCATGCACAGATCGATTGAAATGTCATGGACACTTCGTCCTTCAGGGAGTGCATATCCATTTTGAACCGCCTCGGTAATGAACTGGTCTGTGACCATCATGATATGATTGTTATTACTGTGAATATCCATCTCTTCATTTTGGTTATCGAAGTAATGCATTACAAATTCGACACCGAAGCTTTGGGTAAACTCCATATAAATGCCATAAAACTCGGCAATCTTTTCATGAAGGCTCAGATTACTGAAATCCTCACTCTTCAGTTTCTGATCAAAATCTTTCAGGGCAATATTATAAAAATGAGACAGAAGCTCCTGTTTATTTTTAAAGTAGGTGTAAAATTTTCCTACAGATATATTTGCTTCAGAGCATATCCTGCGTATAGAAAGCTTTTCATAGCCCACTTTTTCAAGAAACTTGACAGCAACATTAAAGATGCGGTCTTTTTCACTTAATTCATTCGCATATTTATCGTACATCCATGATCCTTTCCGGATACTGTCCGATGAAACTATCCAGGACAACATTTTCGTTCGTTTTATAGGTATTGTATAAGAACTCCTGGAAAAATTCAAGGCGCCATGAATATGTTCAGAACTATAATCAGCTTTAAATGAACTGATAGAAGAAAAGCAATCCGCAGAAATTTCTCCGGATTTTTTCCCTTAAAACCGTCTTGACACAGTGTCAATGCGAGTGTATAATTATTGTGCTGACACCGTGTCAGTAAAAAATACGAACAGCAAGGACGATAACCATAACAGTAAAGGAGAGTACATCAATGGCAAACTTACCGAAAATCGCGCTTGGCGCATGGGCATGGGGAAATGACGGAACTTTTGGAAACAACTTCACAGCAGATAGCCTGAAGCCGATCTTTGACACAGCGATGGCAAACGGCCTGAATCTATGGGATACGGCATACGCTTACGGTATGGGTACTTCCGAGAAGGTGCTTGCCGGATTCCTGAAAGGACTGCCCAGGGACAGTTTCCTTGTTTCCGATAAGTTCACTCCTCAATGTGCTAACGGCAAGCCCACAGCTATGGAGGATATGATTGAGATGCAGCTTCAGCTGATGGAGCTTGACCGTTTCGATATCTACTGGATCCACAACGTATGGGATGCCCCCCATTGGACGGAAGAACTGGCAAAATATTTCGAGGGCAAAGACAATGTACCGCTCCTCGGTGTCTCCAATCATAATCTTGCAGAAATCAAACAGGCGGATGAAATACTTAAAAGCCACGGCCTGAAACTTTCCGCTGTGCAGAATCATTACAGCCTGATCAACCGTTCCTCCGAGGATTCCGGTATTCTTGAATACTGCAGAGAAAACGACATTACTTTCTTTGCTTATATGGTGCTGGAGCAGGGGGCTCTTTCCGGCAAATATGATACAAAGCATCCCATGCCGGAAGGTTCCGCCAGAGCAGAGACTTATAACCCTGTTCTTGACAAGCTGGAAATTCTGAACACTGAACTGAAGAAACTGGCAGACAAATATGGCGTCGGTGCAGCACAGATTCCGGTTGCCTGGGCTATCGCCAAGGGTACGCTGCCGATCATCGGTGTGACCAAAGAAAACCAGGTGCTGGATGCGGCTAAAGCTGCAAATGTCACACTGACAGCAGAGGAAACAGCGGAACTTGAAAAAGTAGCCGACAGCCTGGAACTCAATGTTATCCGTTTTTGGGAAAAGGAGATGAAATAAGATGAGTAAGAAAAATATCGGAGCGACTCTTGCACTGTATCCCTGCCCTGTAATCGTTGTTGGGGCAATGGTTAATAACAAACCGACCTGGACGCTCGTAGCTCATGCGGGAACCGTAGCACACAGTCATCTGATGGTGTCTCTTGTACAGGCTCACTACATCAATCAGGGCATACGTGAAAACAAAAAGCTTTCCGTTAACGTAGTGGATGAGTCCTGGATGAAGGACGCAGACCGCATGGGAACCACCAGCGGCAATAAAGTGGATAAGTCAGAAGCCTTTGCGTGGACAATGGGGGATAACGGTGCCCCGCTGATCGACGAGGCAAAAGTCTCCATTGAATGTGAAGTTGATGGCAACTATGAGCTGGAACATTTTGATCACTTTATCTGCAAAATCCTTGCGACCTACGCGGACGAAGCAGTTCTGAATGAGAAAGGCAAGATCGACTACCATATCTTTAAGCCGGTGCTTTTCGAGTTCCCGACCTATGAGTATTTCGTAACCGGTGAGAAGGTCGGCAACTGCGGAAAGCTTTCATCAAACTGAAATTAGCGGAGGCAAGGAAAAAACCATGAAAAAGCGTCACGACGATTCTGAACATCCTGCTGATGCTCCTGTTCTGGGCTTTTATCGGAAGCCTGGCAGCAGGGATTATTCGTGCCGCTGCAAAGAAAAGATCCGATGGCCTTTCAAAGCACTGACCGGTCTGCACCGCAGGCGATGTCGGCAAATAATGGATACATGCTGATTCAAGGAGGTTCATATGAAGATTATTGTATTGATGGGAAGTCCGAACCGAAATGGTTCAACAGACATTCTGGTTGAAAGATTTAAAAAAGGAGCAGAGGAGACCGGACATGCAGTAGAGGTCATTGATGTCTGCCATGCAGATATTCATCCCTGCATCGGCTGCGTGAAGTGCGGTTACGAAGGCCCCTGCGTTCAGAAGGATGATGTGGAGCAGATCCGAAAAAAACTGCTTGCTTCAGACATGGTTGTCTTTGCCACACCCCTTTATTACTACGGTATGAGCGCCCAGCTGAAGACTGTGGTGGACCGCTTCTGTGCCTATAACAGCAGCTTAAACAGCAGGCACCTGAAATCCGCTTTACTGACAGTGGCATGGAACGCGGATGACTGGACCTTTGATGCACTCAAAGCGCATTATAAAACACTTGTCCGCTACATCAATTTCAAAGACTGCGGCATGGTACTTGGATTTGGATGTGGCACTCCCGGAATGACAAAACGCAGCAGATATCCACAGGAAGCCTATCAGCTGGGAAAAAGTTTATAAGAAAAATACGCCCGGTCTTATAAAGGTTTCTCCATCCTGCTACAAGAAAAGGTATCGCCTTCTACCTCCTGTCCGGTTAGTTCATAACCCATGGATTCATAGAAGGCGATTTTATTATCCCGGCTTTCTACAACGGTTTTCGCATAAAACTCTTCATCTGCCCATTCCTCGCAGGCATAAACCACCATTGTCCCGATTCCCTGGCGGCGGTATTCCGGAAGGACAACGACTCTTCCGATCATCATACTGTTTTCGTCAATGGGGTACATGCGTGCCGTGGCAATGGGAAAGTCATGATCTGTCACAAGAATATACCTGGTTTCCGGGGTGTCGTGTTCGTCAAACTCCTGAGGAAGGCTGATGTGGTGCTTCCTTGCCATAGCCTGTATACGGACATAATATGCCCCGGCCCGGTGGCAGGTCTCGGTTGCCCGGATGATCTCAAAGCCGGGCACTTCCTCAATCTTTTCAATATCTGACTCAAAAATCTGATAATCGTTGATATTGACACTTATCTCTTCCCGGTCGAATTCATGCAGTCCGTAACCCGACGGATAAACAGATGCCACACCTGTAAAAATCTTGCCGTCTATATCCCTTAAACGAACTATGTGACCATCATACAAGGGTAATTTCTTTTCACCCAGGCTTTCTTCATATTCCGAAAGGACATTATATACTGCATCCTCTGAGAGAACCCCACGCGGAAGATCCTCCGGAAGAAGGCCGGCCTCATCCGCCTCAAAATCAGACAGCCAAAGGGGGCTATGATAATACTCTTCCAGAAGCCGGACATCTTCACGGATATCACATGTAGTCTTTTCCAGCCATTCTTTTATCTTGTTCAGGCGGGCTTCCATTTCAGATATTCTCCTGACCCTTATCTCATCCGTATGGTTCCCATGAGTTCCCGGCTCCATCATAGTTTATCCACCTTTCTTAGAATTCCTAATTATCTCCCGGAGGTCACTGATGGTATGTGTGCTTATGATCAGCATATACCGATTATGGCGTCTGCGGGACAAACCAAAGTACAGTTTCCACAGACATCACATCGACCGGTATCAATTGCAAATCCGTCTTCTGTCTTGCATACCGCATGAAAATGATACTCGGCGCAGCGGTCAAAACACGCTCCACAGCGGACACATTTGTCTTGGTCAATCTTCATTCCTGTAAAAGCCTTCTCGAAGCCGCCAAAGGTAAAGAATTCCCTGATCAGTTTATGGCTGCGGTATTCCAGCTCATAATCAAAGTCATACCGCTCACCCCAGAAACGGTAAAGACAGAAAAAGATCTCATCCTGATAACGTTCCCAATCGTTAACACCGGTCAGGAACAGAGGATTATTCGCGGCTTTCTCTCTAATTTCCGCAATAGGTACTTCTCTGACATCTCCGGTCGCCTTCATTGTATATCCGGCTTCGAAAGACGGCAGCATCCTATCGTCGACCTTGGCCTGTGTCCTGCTGCTCATGCCGCATATGGACAGCTTTTTGCTTTCGCGCAGCTGTCTGGCAAAAGGTTTGTGGTTCATAGTGAGAAAATACAGGCCCCCTTCATCCCAGGCGAAAAGATGGGCTATTCTTGTCTCCGGATATCCATCCGCAGTCACAGTTGCAAATGTCAGACACCCTATAGCATCAAAATCGTCATATATTTCCCGAATTGTTTTCATATGATTCTGCCCTTTCCTATAGTAGATACACTGATTATCAATTTTCCTGCAGAGTCTGCATCATATCTTTTCGTTTATTGTTGAGTACAAAAAAATTATAGCACGAAAAAGGTCAGGCAGGTTCAATAAATTCCATCAATATATAACTGCGCATTCCGGCTGTTCTGTCGGAATACTATTACTGATATGATCCCTTTCATCAAGAAAACCTTCTTCCCGCAGCCAGATCACCGTATCCCTGATCGATTCCGAAAAGGGTCTGC
>CACZQE010000046.1 GCA_902783205.1 uncultured Lachnospiraceae bacterium
AAGGTCTGGTGATCCGTATGCCTGAATTTTATGTAAACGGAAAAAAATATACCATAACAGAAGATGGAAAACTTCTGCCCTTTTTGCGTGACGTGTTAAAGCTAAAATCAGTGAAGGACGGCTGCAGCGAAGGCGCCTGCGGCACCTGTCATGTACTGATCGACGGCAGAGCCCAGAAGGCCTGTGTTCCGCGGCTTTCTAAACTCGAAGGAAAGCATATTGTTACGGTAGAGGGGCTTTCCGATCTGGAGAAAGAAGTCTATGTCAGAGCCTTTGGCGAGGCAGGCGCTGTACAGTGCGGGTTCTGCATTCCCGGAATGGTCATCAGTGCCAAAGCACTGCTGGATAAGAAGCCGGACCCCACAAGGGCTGAGGCTGCGGATGCCATCAAAAACAATATCTGCCGGTGCACCGGCTACAAAAAGATTATTGACGGGATCCTTCTCGCCTCAAAATATCTGAGAGAAGGACTTCCTGCAAAAAAGGAGTACAGCTGGCACCTTGGGGAGAGAGTTCCCCGGCTGGATGTACGGGAGAAGGTGCTTGGCTGCGGTGAATATGTGGATGATATGGAAGTTCCGGGCATGCTCTTTGGTTCCTGTGTAAGAGCCCGGTATCCGAGAGCCAGAGTCCTGTCTATTGATACAGAGGAGGCAAAAGCCCTCCCGGGAATCGCAGGCGTATTTACTTCTGATGATATACCTGGCCGGAAGAAGGTCGGTCATCTGAAAGAAGACTGGGACGCTCTGGTGCCGGTGGGCAGACTTACCCACTATCTGGGGGATGCCATCGCCCTGGTGGTGGGCGAGACAAAAGAAATCGTGGAAGAGGCAAAGAACCTTGTAAAGGTGGAGTATGAAGTCCTTCCGATGGTTAAAACTCCCCAGGAGGCCATGCAGAAGGATGCTCCCAGGGTTCACGAAAGCGAAACGGACAATCTCCTGGCCCACTGGCATGTCAGCAGGGGAAATGCATCCGAAGCTATTCTGAAGTCGCGTTATATTCTGACAGATCACTTTTCCACCCCCTGGACAGAACATGCATTTCTTGAACCGGAATGTGCCGTAGCTTTGCCTGAAGGAGAAGGAGTGCGGATCTACTGCTCGGATCAGAGCACCTATGATACCCAGCGGGAGTGTATGCGTATGCTGGGGATACCGGCTTCTCTTGTGCAGGTTGAGAATAAACTGGTAGGAGGCGGATTTGGCGGGAAAGAGGATGTGACCGTACAGCACCATGCCGCCCTGGCAGCCTATCTTCTGAAAAAGCCTGTAAAGGTGAAACTTACCAGGGCAGAGAGCATTCTGATCCATCCCAAGCGTCATCCTATGGAAATGGACTTTACCCTCGGCTGTGATAAGGATGGGATCATACAGGGATTAAGAGCAGAGGTCATATCGGATACCGGTGCTTACGCGTCTCTCGGAGGCCCCGTTCTTCAAAGAGCCTGCACCCATGCCTCCGGACCTTACAATTATCAGAATTTTGAGATCGACGGAAAAGCTTACTATACAAACAATCCGCCGGCCGGCGCTTTCCGGGGGTTTGGTGTTACTCAGACCTGTTTTGCGATTGAAATGCTGCTGACCAGAATGGCAAAGAAAGTGGGAATCTCTCCCTGGGAGATCCGATTCAGGAATGCCATCCGCCCGGGCCAGGAACTGCCGAATGGCCAGATCGTAGATGATTCCACAGGCCTTGTGGAAACCCTGCTGGCTGTGAAGGATGTATTTGAAAGCGATCCACATGCCGGAATTGCCTGCGCCATGAAAAATGCGGGTGTAGGGGTAGGCCTTCCGGACTGGGGGCGCTGCCGTCTGCTGGTTCATGACAAAAAGCTGGAGATCCATGCGGGTGCTTCCTGTATCGGTCAGGGGCTTGGCACTGTCCTGGTCCAGTTTGCCGCAGAAATGACAGGGCTTAAAAGAGAAAAGATCAAATATACCGCTTCCAATACCTGGGAAGCGCCGGATTCCGGTACCACCTCAGGCTCCCGCCAGACACTGATCACGGGAGAAGCGTGCAAACGGGCGTGT
>CACZQE010000047.1 GCA_902783205.1 uncultured Lachnospiraceae bacterium
GGAGAAGGATTCACCGGCCTGGTCGGCCACAGCGATGATATCGCCTACGGGATTCTGGCGGCCCTTACTGACCGCGGCCTGCGGGTTCCCGAGGACATGAGTGTGGCAGGCTTTGACAACAGCCCCCTGTCAGCTATGCCCCGGATTTCCCTGACCACCGTGGAGCACGCGGCTGCTCTGAAGGGAAAAAGAGCCGTAGAGCTCATCATGGAAAAACACAGGCACAGGGACAGGACCGGCAGCCATCACATCATTACCCGCATGGAATACGAACCATCCCTGATCGTACGCCGTACCACCGGCCCGGCCCCCAAAAAAGCAGCAAGGTCAAAAACGGAATAATCCATTCTTTTATATCGAAAAATATCAAATGCATCGAAAATTTTTGTCTTGAACAGTTTTGAAAATTACGGTCAAAAAATATGGAAGAAGCCACAATTTTACACACATTCAATCGGTCTTTCATTTGCCTCCATGATATAATTTTGTTATGAAACTATACTTTTTTAACATTATTGCTCTTTTATGTAAGGAGGTAAGAGATGAAAAAACAACTGATTGCTGCATTCCTTTGCGCATGTATGGTATTTTCCATGGCAGCATGCGGCGGCACACCCGAAGGCAAGAAAAAAGTAACCGGCTCAAAAGGTGATGAATATCTGGTTGATGAAGAGTCCAAGACTGTTTCCACAGATGATACCAAGAGTGAATATGAGCCCTACACCATCACACTGAACCTGGAGCGTTCCGGCATCGGCCAGAACATGGAAGAGACCTTTACTTCCGCTCCTACCAAAGTTGTAGCCGACGGCGACCAGATGGCTGATTTCTTCTTCGACCTGGGTCTGGAAGACCACATGGCAGGCTACACAAGAGGCGCCTGCTGGTCCACTGTCAGTGACTATCCGGCAAGAGACAAAGTCAAGAAAATCACGGAGGACGGCGTCAACCTTCAGAATGCATCCAAAGAGCAGATCCTTGCAACAGGCTGTGACTTCATGATGGGATGGGATTCCCTCTTCTCAGAGGACCATTTCTCCGTTGACTTCTGTCTTGACAACGGAATTATCCCCTACTTCCCCTACTGCTGTTCCGATTCCGCTACTTTTGAGGATATCTACAAAGACTATGAAGTACTGGGACATGTGTTCGGTGTTACAGAGCTGGCAGACCAGAAAGTACAGGCTATGAAGGACAAGCTGGAAGAAGTAAAGACCAAACTCGGCGACGATGCATACAAGAACCCCATCAAGGTATTCGTATACGACTCCGGCGAGGATGCTCCTTTCACTGCATGTCAGGGTGTTCCCGGCGACATGATCAAGAAGGCCGGCGGCATCTCCATCTTTGACGACATCAAAAAAGGCTGGGCAACTCCTTCCTGGGAAGAAGTTGTAGAGAGAGATCCCGATGTTATCCTGATTCTGGACTATGACTATGACACGGATAAGAAGATCGAGTTCTTAAAGACCAACGATTTCACCAAGGATCTGCGGGCTGTAAAAGAAGGCCGCATCTACTCCGCATGCTGTTCCGATATGCAGGGATCCGCAGGATCGGCAGGAACAGTTGAGATCATGGCTAAACAGTTCTATCCGGAAAAATTCAAATAAAAAGGATTAAAGTATGAACACAGCACTGTTTCCCTTAAAGCGCAGGACCCACTACATAGCCTTCTGCATCATTATGGCTGCCCTCCTGGCGGCTTCCTGTGTTGCTGCAACAAGGCTTGGAAGTGTCAGTCTGCAATTTGACGTAATTAAAAAAGTCGTTGTGAATAAGCTGATGCGGCGGAACGTATATGCTGTGACCTGGGAATCAAGCACCGAGATGATCCTGTGGGGTATCCGTATCCCCAGGATCCTCACTGCTTGTATCGTAGGCGCAGGTCTTACACTGTGCGGTATTCTCATGCAGGCCCTGACCAAGAACCCCCTGGCTGATCCCTATGTACTGGGTATCTCCCACGGTGCTTCTGCCGGTGCGGTTTCCGTCATCATGTACGGATACCTGTCATTCCTTGGCGGATACGGTACCATGGTCGGCGCTTTCCTTGGCGCTGTCATTTCCATCATGCTGGCACTGAGAATTGCCACCATAAGGAACAAGGTAACCGCGACCCAGCTGGTTCTTGCCGGTATCGCTGTTTCCGCCCTGTTCGGAGCCATTACCAACTTTATGATCTATTATACCAAGACCGGCTCCGACAAGGTCAAAACCGCTACTTACTGGATGATGGGTTCCCTGAACGGGTCTTCCTGGGAAAAGCTCAAATATGCCACCATCGCTTTTGTGATCTGCCTGATCATGATCCTGGCCCTGTCCAAGGGACTGGATGTCCTCCTTCTGGGAGATGACGTGGCAGTTACGGTCGGTGTGGATACAGACAGGTTAAAGCTGATCATCATCATCATTGCCACCCTGCTCACAGGTATCATCGTATCCATCAGCGGAACCATCGGTTTTGTCGGCCTGACCATCCCCCACATTACCAGATCCATCGTAGGAACCAAACACAAACGTCTGATTCCTGCCTCAGTTCTGGTAGGCGGAACCTTCCTGGTAATCGCCGACATTATTTCCCGGGTCATCGTATCCCCGGAAGAACTGCCCATCGGTGTCGTTTCGGCATTCTTCGGCGCACCCTTCTTCCTCTACCTGATACGGAAATCCCACGGACAGTTTGGAGGATGAGAGTATGAAGCTGGATGTAAAAGATATAGTATACTCCATCGACTCAAAACTGATCGTAAATGGAGTCAGTCTCGGGATTGAAGAAGGTGAGTTTGTCGGACTGGTCGGACCTAACGGCTGCGGCAAATCCACACTGTTAAAAAGTATTTATAAAGTATATAAGCCCGATTCCGGCGCTGCTTATATCGACGGAAAAAATGTAGCGGAAATGTCCAGCAGGGAGACCGCTCTGGAAATGTCCGTCATGCAGCAGGAGAACAACGTGGAGTTCGACATGACCGTATATGACATGGTCATGCTCGGACGTTTCGCCCACCAGAAAATGTTCGGAAACGACAAGGCAGCTGAGCGCCAGATCGTGCTGGACGGTATCCGGGAGGTAGGCCTGGAAGGCTACGAGGAGCGAAGCTTCCTCTCCCTGTCAGGCGGTGAAAAGCAGCGGACCCTGGTAGCCAGGGCCCTGGTCCAGAAGGCGGAGCTGATCATCCTGGATGAGCCCACCAACCATCTGGACATCGGCTACCAGTATCAGATCATGAATATTCTGAAGCGTCAGAAGCTGACTGTCTTCTCTTCCATTCATGACCTGAATGTGGCATCCTGCTACTGCGACCGGATCATCCTGCTGAAGAAAGGAAAGATCGTTGATGTCGGAACGCCCAAGGAGGTCTTTGTTCCCTACAAGATCCGCCAGCTTTTCGGCATCGATACCCAGATTACGGAGAATCCCTGTACGGGCAAACCCAATATCGTTTTTATTCCTGATTTTCAAATGTAAATTTCCGGAAAAGGTATATAAAAATCACTGCGGCATTATACCGCAGTGATTTTTTATGTTATAATCAATACATCCCTGCAAGTTTAATCGGATAACCATCCCGCCCGGTCAAAGCCGGCATGCGGGTTTTATTTCAAAAGGAGTGCTGATTTATGGTCAGAATTCTATCAGACAGCACCTGCGATCTTTCCAGAGAGCTGACAGACCGTTACAGGATAGCCATCCTCCCCCTCCACGTTCTTCTGGAGGACAAGGAATACGAAGACGGGGCCGGGATCACACCCGACCAGATCTACTCCTGGTCCGATGCCCACGATCTTTCCCCGAAAACCTCGGCTCCTTCCATCGAGAGTGCGGTCACCAGGATGAAACCCCTGCTTGATGACGGAGACGAACTGATCTGTTTTTCCGTATCGGAATCCATGTCAACCTCCAGCAATATCATGCGGCTTGCCGCCGCGGAGCTTGACGCGGAAGACAGAGTCACAGTAATCAACTCTGCCAACCTTTCCACCGGCATCGGTCTTCTTCTGATCGAAGCTGCCCTCATGGCTGAAAAAGGGGCATCCCGGCAGGAAATCTGCGCGGTCATGGAGGAGCTGATCCCCAGAGTAAGGTCCAGCTTTGTAGTGGACACCATGACCTATCTGCGAAGGGGCGGACGGTGCGGCGCCGTGGCGGCCCTGGCCGGTTCCGCTTTAAAGATCCATCCCAAGATCATTGTGGCCGATGGGGCCATGCATGTGGGAAAGAAATACAGAGGACCTATGCCCAGGGTGATTATAAAATATGCCCGGGATATGGAGAATGAGCTTATGAAAGCCCGGACAGACCGTGTCTTTATCACACATTCAGGCTGCAGCGATGAGACAATCACATCTGTAAAAGAGTATCTTGAAAGCCTGGATCATTTTCAGGAAATCCTGATCACAAGGGCAGGAGGCGTAATCTCCAGCCACTGTGGTCCGGGAACTCTGGGTGTTCTCTTTATCGACGGGGAATCCTGATTTTCACACGGAAAGAAAGGAAGAAATCATGAAGGAAATATCCATAAAAGACTTCGAGTCCATTCAGATCGGACAGACTGAAAATACTGATGCCGGAACAGGCTTAACCGTACTGATCGCAAAGGAAGGCATGGTTGCCGGACTGGATGTGCGGGGCGGCGGCCCGGCTTCAAGAGAGAGTGAACTCTTAAAACCGCTGGCAGCAGCTCATCAGATCCACGGTATCGTGCTGGCAGGCGGAAGCGCGTTTGGCCTGGGAGCCGCGAACGGGGTCATGGAATACCTGGAAGCCCATGACATCGGATATGATGTCGGCGTCACCAAAGTTCCCCTGGTAGTCCAGTCCGACCTTTTTGATCTGACGGTAGCCGACCCCACGGTAAGACCTGATCCGGCCATGGGTTATGAAGCCGCAAAGCTCGCCCTGGAAGCACCGAATTATCAGGACGGAAATTACGGAGCAGGCTGCGGTGCCACGGTCGGAAAGATCTGCGGCATGGAAACCTGTATGAAAACGGGTATCGGCAGTTACGCTGTTGAGATCGGCCCTCTCAAGGTCGGGGCAGTCGTTGCCCTCAATGCTCTGGGAGACGTCTATGACTGGAAAACAGGCAAAAAAATAGCCGGCCTTCTCACTGAAGACCGGAAAGGATTCCGAAAAACAGAAGATGTCATGAAGGCCAGTATCGAGAAGATCGACAATAAGTTTACGGGCAACACCACCCTGGCTGTGGTGATGACCAATGCCGCTTTTGAGAAGGCGCAGCTTTGCAAGATCGCAGGCATGGCCCACGACGGTTATGCCCGTTCCATCCGTCCGGTACATACATCAGCGGACGGCGACAGCATCTATGCCGTATCTGCCGGAAATCTGGAAGCTGATATGGATCTTGTGGGCGTACTTGCCGCCGAGGTGGTCAGTCAAGCCATCAAGCGGGCAGTTTTCAGCGCGGAAACTGCTTACGGCTACCCCTGCGCAGCAGATTTAAAAGATCTGAAAGCTGATTCCTAATCCGGTATCTCTCCCCTGTTTTCTTCTTCTACACGAGCCTGTGTCTGCCGGGCAGTTTCATCCACCGCCTGACCGAATCCGGTCAGGGCGGCAAAGGGTGCAAACTGCGCGGCTCTTTTACTGAGCTCCATACGGGGATGTCTCTTAGGTTCATAATGGGGCAGGTCTATGATATCCGCGTACGGATTAAGATCTGCCTTTTTATCATATATGTTTTCCCGGCTCATCCCGGTCTCACCTCTTTCTCAGGCCTTATGGCCCCCTACCTGCCGGTTCCTGTCCTTTCCGGTAGCGCCCTCTCTGAAATTAGTTCCCTTCAGTATGGCATTTTTACCGTACTTTCCCTTTATATCAAGCATGGCTTCCTGCAGCCGGCGCTCTTTCTGTTCTCTTTTCTTCTCCTGCTCCCGCTCTTTCATGACAGCCTCATAATCGGTAAAAAGATCCAGCTGTTCATAGACCGGCCGGCTGACTTCCGGACTGTCTTTATCCACGACATGGTTTAAGGAGAGATTCATCCTCCGGACCAGAAGGTCCGGGTCCACGATCCTGTCATAAAGATCCAGGACAGCCCGGCAGATCTTCCTTCCCGAAGCGGTGGGCATGTCCAGATTGACTGTTCCGTGGGCATGCTCCGGCACTTCCCTGCCGTACCAGTCCTTTGTAACCTTCCCTTTGTATGCCTTTCTGCGGTCAGGATCATCCAGGTTTTCCCTGTCATATCCCACCGTCAGGACCAGCTGATCAGTCACCAGGCCCTTGGCTACCAGATCAAGGGCGGCGGCATCCGCCATCTCATGGGCAACATTTCTCGCCATATCAGCCCGGTAGGGACCGGGCAGGACCTGGCCGGCACTGACGGAATTATTTTCAGGTTTAAATGCTTTGACCATCTCCATGGTACAGGGCTCCCAGCCCCAGGCATGGTCAATCAGAAGTTCCGCGTTTACACCGAAAAGGTCATAGAGGAGATCTTCCTGCTCCAGCGAGCATCTGGCCACATCTCCCATGGTATAGATACCGTGCTTTTCCAGTTTCCGGGCATATCCTTTTCCTATCCGCCAGAAATCCGTAAGCGGCCTGTGGGTCCAGAGCAGTCTCCTGTAGGACATCTCATCCAGACTTGCGATCCGGACACCGTCCCTGTCCGCTTCCACATGTTTTGCTCCTAGGTCCATGGCAATCTTGGCCAGATAGAGGTTAGGCCCGATTCCGGCCGTGGCAGTTATCCCTGTTTCCTGAAGAACCTCCCGGATCATTTTCATGGCCAGTTCCCGGGCAGTCAGCTTATAGGTTTTCAGATATCCCGTTACATCCATCAGGACTTCATCGATGGAATAGACATGAATATCCTCAGGCGCGATGTATCTCAGATAAATCTCGTATATCCTGGTACTGTATTCCATGTAAAGAGCCATGCGGGGCGTAGCGGTAATGTAATCCAGTTCCAGAGAAGGATCCGCCGCCAGGGCAGGCCCGTCATCGCTCTTTCCGCAAAATGCTCCTCCCGGCGCCTGCCTTTTCCTGGCCCTGTTGACCTCTTTTACTTTCCGGACAACTTCAAAAAGCCTGGCTCTTCCCGAAATCCCCAGAGCCTTCAGGCTGGGGGAGACCGCCAGGCAGATTGTTTTCTCCGTACGGGAAGAATCCGCCACAACCAGATTCGTTGTAAGCGGATCCCTCCCCCGCTCCCGGCATTCCACGGAAGCGTAAAAACTCTTCAGATCAATCGCGATAAATGTAGATTCCATCTCTGCCATTCCCTGTCTTTATATCTTCTTTTTCAGGCACAGCACATTTTTTCCGTTCTTATAGTCGTAGTCCACCTCATCCATTGTCTGCCTTACGATGAAGATTCCCAGACCGCCGACAGGCCGGTCCTCAAGGAGGAGATGAATATCAGGCTCTTCCTCTTTCAGGGGGTTAAAGGGGATACCTCTGTCCTCCAGTGTAATGACAGCCATTCTGTCGTCCCTTATCTCAACCCTGACTCTGATCTGACCTGCCTCCTCAGGGTATCCGTAATTTACAATATTGGAAAAGACTTCATCCAGGGCAATACATATCTGATTTAATTCTCTTTTACCGCAGCCGGCGACCAAAAGCCGTTCTCTCACGAAGTCAGTAACCCGCCGTTCATTCTGGGAATCTGCCTCCACCTGAAGCTCCGCCTCACTTCGGGAGTCTTCGCTTCCGGACACACCGCTGTAATTCAGACACAGCATGGTCGTATCATCAAAGGCCTCCTCCCCGTCCACAAAGACGCGGATCGCCTCTTCCACCGCATCGGTAAATTCCCTGGGGGATTGTCCCTGACTTTCATTCAGAGCCTCAACCAGACTGTCAAGACTGAACATTTTCTCTTCTCTGTCTGTGGCCTCAGTCACTCCGTCTGTGTAGAGGAAGAGGGTATCGCCGGGATTCATTTTAAACTGGTAATCTTTATAGACAACCCCGTCCAGACCGCCCACGACAAAGCTGTGCTTTTCCCTGTATACGGCGAATTTTTCTCCCGCTCTTTTGATGACGGGATATTCATGTCCGGCATTTGCCGCCGTGATCAGGCCGCTTCTTATATCCAGGATACCGAGCCACACTGTGACGAACATTTCTCCCGTGTTGCTCTGGCAGACCTGGCGGTTCAGCTCCTCCAGAACCTGGCAGGGGCTCTTCCCGCTCTGGGCATAATTCTTGATCATGATCTTAATGATCATCATAAAGAGTGCCGCCGGAATTCCTTTTCCCGACACATCCGCTATTACAAGGGCCAGTCTGTTTTCATCTATAAAGAAGAAATCATAAAAGTCTCCCCCTACCTCTCTGGCAGGAGTCATACGGGCATAAATGTCAAATTCGGAGTGTTCGGGGAAGGGCGGGAAAATGTCCGGCAGTACAGCTGCCTGAATCCTTCTGGCCAGGGACAGTTCCGCGCTGATTCTCTGCTTCTCCTCGTTGATTGCGGAAAGACTTTTGATGTATGACCTCAGGTCCTCGTACATTTTTCCGAAGCTTGCGGAAAGCTCCTCCAGCTCATCACCCGTATGTACATCCACCTCAAAAGCTTCGTCCCTGTCCAGCTGATCCACAATGTCGGTGGCTGCATGGTTCAGTGTCCGGATCGGCCTGACCAGATTCTTGTTCAGA
>CACZQE010000048.1 GCA_902783205.1 uncultured Lachnospiraceae bacterium
CTACTCCGTCAGGATGACTGCCTAAAGTTATCACTCCCATCTCGCTGACCGTGAAGTCGATGTTGTATCCGGTTGAAAGTGTATACCCATCCGGCGCTTCTGTCTCGCGCAGTTGGTAAGTGCCGGCGGCCAGGGTATTGTTGATGCTCGGGATAGTTCCGTTTGCATCTGTTGTCAGGCCTGTATAAACCGGATGATTTTCATCCCAGGTTGAGGTGTCTCCGATCGTCACCTGTTTATATAGGTCGAACTTCGCTCCCGCCAGTTTCACCCCAGGATCCGTGCTGTCCACCTTGACTGCAACAAAATCATAAGGATGGTTTTTGACAGTCAGCGTGAGGATGCCATTCTCCGTGTTCACTTCGTAATATGCGGGATCACCAGCAGGGATTTCGGGGATAACATTCAGTTCCCAGCCGGACGACGTTGCAACCATTTTTACTTTCAGCGGCTGGTCGAGACCCACATATCCCTGTGGGGTCTTTAGCTCCGTCAGCGTGTACTCCACATTCTCCTGCAGATACACCTGTGCGATCAGACCGTCCTTGTCCGAGGTTTTTGTAGCCGGATCAAAGAGCGAGTTATCTAAGTTCTCGCCATATCGCAGGGAGAAATCCGCACCGGACAACCCTATTCCCATCCAGTCCGTCTTCACAAAACGAACAGGAGGCAGCTTTGCCGGCGAGTTGGTCACTTTAAAGCCTCTTACATTGTCGCTGACAGACACTGGATCAGCGTAGGTTACCGTGTATTCGGTCTCATTCGCTTCGCTCGCTCCCACAGGCGTAGCGTTCAGCTTCACGATACCGCCCTTACCGATGTGCTCTATGCTGTCATAACCTGAAACTACGCCATCATCACTAACGGTAATCCCGTTTCCGGTCAGTTCCACTTCGAATACTGCGTAGTCATCCAGTCCTGTATTTCCAATCGGAAGATCCAGATACCACCAGTACAGCTGCTGTGGTTTGACACCATAGGCCAACTGCCGCACGGAATCGGTCACAAGTCCCTGATTATCCGGATTGCCCTGCTCATCCACCTTGTAAACCGCGAAATATGCCGGATCACGGCCCTGCATGCTCGACGCGTCTTCCCACACCTTTTCGAGGCGCAGTCCGAAGCCTTTGTAGTTCTTCACTACCGCGCTGGCGTCGGCATTTGTCCGGATCGTTCCGTCGATTCCATCCAATGGATCATAAGGATCTGTATGTTGGGTGCCATCGGGATCATTGGTATACTGCCAGAACTTATACCCGTCAGGCGTTTCGTTCGGTCGCTCAACAAGTCTGTACTCCGTGCCGGGAATCAGGCCTCGCACCTCGATAGTGTAATAAGCCGGTATGCCCGAAATTGAGCCATTAGGCGATGTCTCAAAGCTGGCCTGGAATTTGCCACGATGAGTCACCTTGCCGCTGTCGTCAGTAATGTCATCTGTCAGGTCGTTGTAGTCTTGCGTGCCGTTCAGGAAACTTCCATTCAGATACTCAGGATAATCAATGCTCGTGATTCTCTTGAAGACCTGCGATTCCGAATCCCACATGCAATAATAGCCTTCCGGATCCTTAACATGGTAGGTGTGCAGTTTTGCCGGAGAAAACTCCTTATCATAAGGAGTTTTGAAGTACAGACGGAAATCAAACGTCTCCTCGTTCGCAGCCTGTTCAGAACGTGGAACCCCTTCACCTATTGAACTGCCATCCGGATTGACCTTAACGGGATCCGTATCCGTGTCATGTTTCCTGTACAGTTCCTTAGTGAACGTCAGGTTCCTCAATTGTTCAACTTTGTTGACGTAATTGACTTTCGGACGGTCGTCCGTTGATGCCATTTCAATGCCGTAGTCGTTGATTCCAGAATTCTGCGAATTTGGCACTCCGGTATTCTCTTCATCATTCACGGTTACTTCCGTGAATACCGTCGGATTGATCCCGCATTCCACGACTCTGTATTCGCCGACAGTGATCTCATCGCTATCCGGATCCGGTCGAATAACAGGGAAATTGAGAACAGCCGTCTCATCCGGTTTCAGCATGAAAACGTTGTAATACGTGACACCGTCCACTTCCAGTTCCGGCAGGAATGTCACAGGTTTGGATTTGTCTTTGTAGAATACATAATCCGTCGATTCTGCAGTTCCGAAAACATTATTATACTCATTTGACGCCTCGCTAGGATCAAATGCGTTTCTCAGCATATGCTCCGGATCATCAGACTGCTCATTCTCCATATGGTAGTAAACCTGGTACGGGAACAAAGCGTTAGTCGTCTCGTTTTCGTCCGCACCCTCGAGTTCTTTATGCAACTCTACAGTACCTTTTTTCACGGAAGCCAGGTTGAACTTCATGTGCAGGTTGGAAGCTCCTGCGCCGCGCTCCATGTAAAAGATGCGCATGGTGTGTCTGGTGCCGTCTTTGAAAACCCACTGTCCATCTTCGTTCTGTTCGAATTTTTCCTTTGCCAGTTCCGTTGCAGCCGCCTTGCTTAAAGAAGGATTACGCGCCATGTAGTTTTCAGCAAACAGATCAAGCAGTGTCGTGGTCCTTCCGTACTGTTTGCTTTTTGGATTCAGAACAACTTCGCCGGTTCTGAAGTTCACACTGCCGGAAACGGCGCTGTGGATACCGCCGAGGTCAATGACCAGCTCATCGTCCACATAGAGCCAGAAGTCATCGTCTCCGGAAAACTCGAAGATAATATCGTGTCCCCAGGCATCCAGTCCATTAGGTGTCTGTTCGAAACTGGCCTCAAGCTCCATCGCAAAGTAATAATCTGTAGTGCCTTTGACAAGGTACAGCTGCTCATGTTTGCGCGGGTCAGAATCAGGCAGCAGGTCGGCGGTTGTCGTATATAGATTTTCGGTGTTTGAGGAAGTAAACCGCCCCGCCTCGATATCATTGTAAGGAAAAAACTGCCCGTGCTGCAGAGTATCTTTTTTGGTGGTATCATTGGATCCCAGCTCCTGATAAACCACGAAGTCGCTGCCATGCAGAGACGCGAAATTCTGAGCACTGTTATATTCGTAATAACCCGTGGCACGATATGTGCTTTCAATGAACAGATGGTTGACGACACTTTCTCCCGCGAAAAGATCGGCAAGCGATCTGCCGGAGCCTTCGTTCATTGTTGTCGGATATCCGTTTGTCAGATCTGTAGAGAGAAGCCCCGGCGTGTGCTCCCAGGTCTTACCGTTCTTAATGCCGTTCTTAAGGAAGGCGTTCATCTGGCCGGTCAGGTCTTCGGTATTCTTCCCGTTTGAAAGATCCACCATTTTCATTACAATGCCGTACTGGTCATTGTCCACCGTCGGCACCGTATGGAGCACATCATCGACGGGCAGATCTTCCATGATAGCGAAGTAGAAGTCCAGCCCATCAGCCCTGACACATGGCTCGAGAACCGGGTCGGCCTGATTCAGGTCCACCGTCAGCGCAGAATACATGTATTCCGGTGTATCCCAGGCCACGATCGGAGAATAGTACTGTTTATCCGTGCGGCCCTGGAGCAGTATGCCGACAGTTTCACTGGAAAGAACAGCCCCGTCTGAAAGTTTCGGTGCGAGATATGAAGGTTCTCCGATGCTTCTCGCGTATAAGTTTTCAAGTTCGTAGTATCCGTTTGGTGTATCGGTGCCTTCATAGACATACTCGGTGAACTGCCACAGCATGTCGTTTATGTTGCCGCCGTACCATTCAATCGTATCACCGTTTTCACTGCATGGAACGAGCTCACCCTTGCTGTTGATCGCATAATACTCATAATGATCATTTTTCCACTGGCGTGCGTAAATGATTATCTTAGAACCTGTATTTACCTTTTCGGTATCGGAAACGCTTACCTTGGAAGCAGTATAGACTTTTTCATAATCTGCCAGAACTTCCTCAGGCTGATCTCCAACAAGATACAGCCACTCGCTTCCGGCCGTACCGCCAATGTTATACCCCTTTGCGTATTCACCGCTGTATGTCAGCGTTTTGCTGCCTGATCCCACGGATTTCAGGCAGATCTGACCTTCATTTTTGCCCGTCCCGGGTTTCGCCTGAATCAGGCATGATTCATCACGCTCATCTTCATCGACCAGAGTAAGGCCGCCGGATGTGATCTTGAGGTATTTTCCGTTGTCTCCCTTCAGGTAATAATAGCTGTTGAGTCTGTTGTTGGAGTCGTTTCTCACCCATTCGAACGTCCACTTTGTGACGGTATCCGACGTATTGTCAGGAACATACAGCTTGTTTCCCGCATCAGATTCATGCGTCATCACAGTCAGGAATTTGGCTTCAAGGCAGCCGGAATATGGCTGATCATTTTCATCCTTTCCGTTGTTCTCAACAGCCATCAGCGCTTTTGCGGTTTTTCCGCCGGTCCATGTCATGAGACCGTAAGATTCACCGTTCAGGCCGTAAGTATCTGTATCGGGATCGGTTGGTTCCCATAGATACAGATTGTTGTTGCCATCGTTGGCATTGTTTTTTGAATAAAAACCTTCTCCGGTACCGGTCTGCATGTTCCAGTACCAGTCACCGTTGTGGATCTTGAAAACACCGCTGTCGTTCGCCTCGACCGTAAACAGAGTCTTGTCGTTTTCATCAGTTCCTAAGGAAAGGCTGGCGTCTTCGTTGTTGACCACATACCTTCTGTTGTCACCGTCCATACAATAAATATAATACTTTCCGTCGGACGCATTCTCGAAATAATATGGCACAGCTTTGCTTATATCAGGCACCGATTTCTTGCCGTTCCTATTGATACCGATAATTGTGTCGTCACCCGATGCTTTTGACGTTTCAGTACCCATCAGGAAATAACCGCTTGTATGCCCGATGTAATATCCTTTAGAAGTCAGGTTTCCGAGAGAAGTCAGTTTCGACCAGCCTGCCTCAGCTCCGGATGGTCCGTCCACGATCGCATATACACTAAACCCGTCCGCTTCAAAGACTACAGTCTGCCCGTCCGTCCCGGCAGACACCTTGCTGCCTTTATCATTCTCATCAGCAAAGTGAACAACACTCAGGTCTTTCCAATCTTCAGCGTCCGTCAGCTCAATGCGCACGTCGACGGTAGTACCCTCCTTCGGCTGGTACTTGATCTCAGGATCGTCCCTGTCCACGATACTAATATCAAACAGCCGGATATATTCCGCACTGCCTTCTTTTATTCCGAGTGCATTCTCCGTATATGCAACATAATCCTCGTAATTATCGTTTCCATCCGGCAGCAGCTCATTTACTTCAAGCTCTGCCCCATCAGGGATCTCTGCTTCATCACTGTAAGCTGCAGTGACGGTATAGGTCTCGCCGCTTGCTGTGATAACTGTATCGCTAAGTTCGGTATAGATCACTCCATATACGCTGAAGCTGTCTGCTGTGAATGCGGCCTCAGTCATTCTGTCATTTTTGACTGTTATGTCAACGTCTCTGACATCTAATACTTCAGGTGTTATCTCACCTGTCTTTTCGTTCTCTGCAAAGTGCACTATGCGGACACTTGCAGGATCAATAGCTCCTGCCTCCTTCGACAGAGCTTTCTGCAGCGCCTTTTCGAATGTGATGGTGACACCGACTTCAGAATCTGGGTCCACAGCTTTGCCGCCGTCCATGATGGATATGTCATAGAATCTCGCAAAGCTGAGGCCGCTCACAGATTCTCCGTCTTGTGTCTCCTGTATTGCTTTCAGTGTATCTTCGTATAATTGCTTATACTCCTGCTGCTTATCTTTGTCGCTTTCCTCTATCTCATCGACTTTTACAGTCATGTCCTCTGCGAGGCCGGCATTGCTGCCAGAGACCCTGACAGTATAGTCATCTGCCTCATATTTAAGCTCTACCTGAGATGACGTCGAAGATTCCTTGCCATCGCTTTCGCCTACAGAGCCGGTTTCGGATCCGGTCGATGCAGCGAATCCGTCCTTATCTGCATCTGATTCTGCTTCGGTTTCTTCAGCGACCGCAGGCACGTCGATACCTCCCTGACTTAGAGCCTCTTCCCTGCCGAGAGTGAATGCAGGCATCACAAGCAGGTAAGTAGTCACAAACACAACCAGCACTGCCAGAGTCATCACAAGAGTACGCAGACTTAAACTGCGTCTCAAACTCTTATTTACTGATGTTAGTGCTTTCTTATACTGCCTCATGTTCTGATTGCCTTTGGCCCCAGTATTCTTATAGATACATTTTAAAACACGCATCGTCATTTGAAGCGTCATCTTACTCAAATAATAACGCTAAGCTGTTTTATCTCCTGCTTCCGAATAATCGCTTCAACAGTTTCCGTTCACAGTTGTTTTTGCTGATAAGTGGTGTGAACATGTTCACGCCATATAAGCTTTAAATAGTAACCTTGTTATGATGTCGGGGTCGAAACGATCAAATTTTTTGAACGCAAAAAGCGCGGCGCCCTTTACCCCAAATAATATTATGCATACGAATACATGTTTCGTCAAACCGTTTCGTTTGTTTACGGACATATACGCTATGTGTATTAACAAAGCTTAAGAAAAGAGCGGTGCTTTTCGCACCGCCCTGCTGCAGTTTTCGTTATTCTGTACTAAAGCTATACGAGCTCCAGATATACTACCTCTGCATTGTCTCCCTGCCTAGGTCCCAGCTTGAGGATACGTGTGTATCCGCCGTTTCTGTTCTCATAACCCGGAGCGATCTCATCGAAGAGTTTA
>CACZQE010000049.1 GCA_902783205.1 uncultured Lachnospiraceae bacterium
CTTCTGGAATACGAAGTCATTGATGTGGTGGAGACAGAAGAAGGACTCCTGTCATGGGTCCTGGTGATTCTTCACACAGGCAGACATCACCAGATCCGTGCCCAGTTTGCCCACAGGGGACTCCCCCTTTACGGGGATGCCAGATATAATCCGGCCTTTGCCGGTAAAAAGGGTTCGGGCAAAAGCTTTGCCGGAGTCGGTCTTTATGCCACCAGGCTGGCCTTCTGCCATCCGGTGACAGGAGAGAAGATGGTCTACAAGACCGAGCCGGAAGGAAAAGCATTTGACCTGCTGGATGTCGAGGCATATTAGGGATTCATCCCGTAACAGACGAGAAAGCTGATTACAGATAACATTTTTATAAATTGAACAGGAAGGATAACATTATGGCCAAAGAAAAGAAACTGGTGGAAGCAATCACCCCTATGGAACAGGATTTTGCCCAGTGGTATACGGACGTGGTCGTCAAGGCGGAACTGATCGCCTACTCTGCCGTTAAGGGTAGTATGATACTCCGTCCCCGCGGTTACGCAATCTGGGAAAGGATTCAGAAGGAACTGGATGCAAGATTTAAAGAGACAGGTGTGGAAAATGTATACCTGCCGCTTCTGATCCCGGAGAGTCTTCTGCAGAAGGAAAAGGATCATGTGGAAGGATTTGCCCCCGAAGTTGCATGGGTAACGATCGGCGGACAGGAAGAGCTGGCGGAGAGACTCTGTGTCAGACCCACTTCCGAAACTCTCTTCTGCGATCATGTAAAAGACATCATTCATTCCTACCGTGATCTGCCGGTAATCTATAATCAGTGGTGCTCCGTACTCCGCTGGGAAAAGACCACAAGACCCTTCCTTCGTTCATCGGAGTTCCTGTGGCAGGAAGGCCATACCTTCCATGCGACAGCAGAGGAGGCCGAAGCCCGCACCAAACAGATGCTCAATGTCTACGCTGACTTCTGTGAGGAAGTTCTGGCCATTCCTCTGGTAAAGGGAAGGAAAACAGATAAGGAGAAGTTTGCAGGAGCCGAGGCAACCTATACCATCGAAGCCCTCATGCATGACGGAAAGGCCCTGCAGTCCGGAACAAGCCACAACTTCGGCACCGGATTCGCGGAAGCATTTGAAATAAACTATACCAACAAAGAGAACAAGCTTACACCGGTTCATGAGACATCCTGGGGACTGTCCACCCGTATCATCGGCGCCATTATCATGGTCCACGGTGATGACAGCGGACTGGTCCTGCCTCCGAGGATCGCGCCGGTCCAGACCATGATCATCCCCATCCAGCAGAAGAAGGCTGGGGTACTGGACAAGGCATTTGAGATCCGTGACGCCTTAAAAGACCGCTTCAGTGTGAAAGTGGACGATTCCGACAAGTCTCCGGGATGGAAGTTCGCGGAGCAGGAGATCCAGGGTATCCCCACCAGGATTGAGATCGGCCCCAGAGATATAGCCGAGAATCAGGCAGTGATCGTGCGCAGGGATACAAGGGAGAAGATCGTCACACCTCTTGATCAGCTGGCAGACAGGCTGGAACAGGTACATGAGGAAATGCAGAAAGACCTCTATGACAAGGCAAAAGCCCATCTGGAGGCCCATACATTTATCGCTGAGGACTGGGATGAATTTAATGAGATCCTTGAAAAGGATCAGGGCTTCATCCGGGCCATGTGGTGCGGAGAGCGCGAATGCGAGGAGCAGATCAAGGAGGAGACCGGCGTGACAACCCGCTGTATGCCTTTTGTTCAGGCAAAGCATTCCGACCGCTGTGTACATTGCGGAAAGCCTGCCAAATATGAAGTTTATTTTGGAAAAGCTTATTAAGGGAAGCCGGACAGGAAGGAGAAAAGACTATGTCAGATAAAGTGATCGCGGTAGCCGCAGGCAAGGAAATCACCGAAGCTGAGTTTAACCAGTTTTTACAGAACCTGCAGCCTCAGCAGCAGCAGTATGCCGCTACGCCCGAGGGAAGAAGGCAGGCGCTGACCCAGTATGCTAATTATTTCCTTTTCGCCAGACTGGGCGAAGAAAGGGAGTACGATAAAACAAAAGAGTTTGAACAGATCCTGAACGGAGCAAGGACAGAGCTCTTAAGCCAGTTCGCCCTGACACAGGAGATTCAGGGAATTACAGCGACTGACGAAGAGTGCAGAGCATATTTTGAAGCCCATAAGGACCAGTTCAGAAAAGACGCTTCGGCAAAGGCAAAGCATATCCTGATGGATGACGAGGAAAAGATCCTGAAAGTCCGCGATGAAATCGAACAGGGAGAAAAAACATTTGAAGAAGCGGCCGGCGCTTATTCTACCTGCCCCTCCAAGGCACGGGGCGGTGACCTCGGTACATTCGGGCCCGGACAGATGGTCAGGGAGTTTGACCAGGCTGTATTCGAAGCGGAGGAAACCGGAAAAGTCATCGGCCCGGTAAAGACACAGTTCGGTTTTCACCTGATCCGGGTGGATGAACTCTCCAAAGGCCAGGCTGCATCATATGAAGAGGTGGCAGAACAGATCCGCCGTCAGCTTACCGGTGAAAAGCAAAATGAAAAATATATGGCTGTCAGGGCAGAAGCAATCGAAAAGTTCGGACTGGAGTTTAAATAGAAACTGATAAAGGTCTAAAATTACCTTTATTTTTTCATAACACTGGTTTATAATAAAATGGAAACTTAGGGCGATGCTTATATACATCGGCACCTGCCTGAAGGCAGACAAATATATGGAGGTAGATTATCATGGGATTAGTATCTGCAAAAGAAATGTTAGAGAAGGCTAAAGCGGGCAAATATGCAGTTGGCCAGTTCAACATCAACAACCTTGAGTGGACAAAAGCCATTCTTGAGACTGCACAGGAGAACAACTCCCCTGCAATTCTCGGTGTGTCTGAAGGTGCCGGAAAGTATATGGGCGGCTACCACGCTGTTGTAGGCATGGTAAACGGCCTTATGCAGGACCTTGGAATCACTGTTCCGATCGCTCTGCATCTTGATCACGGCAGCTATGAAGGTGCTAAGAAATGTATCGAGGCAGGTTTCTCCAGCATTATGTTCGACGGTTCCTCTCTTCCTTTCGATGAGAATATTGAGAAGACAAAAGAGCTGGTTGGCGCTTGTAATATCTTAGGTCTTTCCCTTGAGGCTGAGGTTGGATCCATCGGCGGCGAGGAAGACGGTGTTGTAGGTCTGGGCGAGTGCGCAGATCCGCAGGAATGCAAGCAGATCGCAGACCTGGGCATCACAATGCTGGCAGCAGGTATCGGAAATATCCACGGCGTATATCCGGAAGGATGGCCGGGATTACGTTTTGATGTTCTTGAAGATATCCAGAAAGAGACAGGAATCATGCCTCTGGTACTTCACGGCGGCACAGGAATTCCGGATGACATGATCAAAGAGGCTATTTCTCTTGGTGTTTCCAAGATCAACGTTAACACAGAGTGCCAGCTTGTATTCGCTGAGGCTACACGTGGCTACATCGAGGCAGGAAAAGACAAACAGGGCAAGGGATTTGATCCCCGTAAGCTTCTGGCACCGGGAACTGCTGCAATCAAAGAAAAAGTAAAAGAGAAGATGGAAGTATTCGGCTCCATCAACAAGGCATAATTGATAATCAGTTTTATCGGTTTGATTTTATAGGTAATATAAAAGCGTTCAGATCACAGAAGAGTGGTCTGAACGCTTTTTTCTTTTAAATGGAAATGAAACACTTACAGTCTGTCTTTACCGGGGCCTTCAGGAGTAAGCCCTGCCTTCATGAGACGGTCCCGGATGACCGGTCCAACTAGTACAACGATGATGATCTTAACAAGGTCTCCGGGAATGTAAGGAATCACACCCATTAAAAGAGCCTGGGAAAATGTAAGATGAGCAGAAAGGGCAAGCCATGCAGTCCCCAGAAGGTAGAGAACCGCTGTGGCTGCCACAGTGAACAGGCCCTGAAGTATACGGTTATCAAAGAAGCGGAAAGCCAGTCCCGTCATGATGACAAGCGGCAGATACCCGATCAGATACCCGCCTGTCGGTCCCAGTACTTTACCGATGCCGGCTCCGTACGCCGAAAAAACAGGTATGCCGCAGATTCCGATCAGCAGATAAAGAATTACAGAAACGGCACCGCGCCGGGGCCCAAGCAGGCAGCCGGCCAGCATTACAGCCAGAGTGGCAAGGGAAAGAGGTACCGGACTTACGGGAATCGGGATACTGAGAGGTGCCAGCACACAGATCACGGCGGTCATTACTCCGATGAGAGCCATGGCTCGGGTTGACACGTTATTTATTGCTTTCTGGTTCATTGGAAAAGCCTCCTTGATGCAAATATTTTAATCATATAAAGTATAGCTGTAATCCCGAAAAATGTCAACATTCAAATAAAAGAAAGTTGACAATTAGAAAACGGCAGTCAGTCCCGGCTTGACGAAAGACATGTTTTTTGCTAGTGTACTAATGGAATAAAGGAAACCAAAGGAGGAATCACAGTGCTTCAGGACAAAATGACAGAGTATGATATGGAGGAGCTGGCCTGTCCCAAATGCGGCCATAAGCATACCCTGCGTAAATATAAAAGAATCAACGCTACCCAGTATGAGGATATGCCGGATAAGATCCTCAAGAATGAACTTTTCATGTTCCGCTGTGAGGAATGTGACTTTGAGGCTCCCCTCACCTACCCCTGTCTTTATGTGGACAGCAAGCACAGGCAGGTTCTCTACCTTGCGCCCGTGATGACCCGGGAGGACGAGGAGGAAATGGCGGCCATTGAAAAGAAATACAAGGGCCGCATGCGGCTGGTGGATAACATCAATGATTTTAAAGAAAAGATCATGATTGCCAGGAACCAGCTCGACGACCGGGTGATCGAAGTTATAAAGATCATGTATATTGCCCAGCTGAAGAAGGAGATGGAGAATGACAATATGCTGGACATTCTCTTTGACTATGC